>NZ_DATCVJ010000525.1:0-19945 GCF_036566945.1 Chitinophaga sp.
GGGACTGGATCTGGCTGAACAGTTGTGGCAAAGTACCCTGGTGTAGTTTCACCGTCAGGTGATTGTCCTGTGATCTGCCGTTGGCAGAGATACCGAGGATACCGGTGAATAGCAAAATTACAGTGAGCTTCATTGTTCTAAGTAATTTAGCGGCAAAAGCTTTGCCTGGCGGCACGCGCCATTGTGCATAGATTTTTTTCATAACTTCACTATGTTTTTTTTCGTTAAACAAAAAGACAAGCCCGTCCCCGCTTCCGGCGGGGCAGTGCCACCGGAAGATGTTCCACCATCTTCCGGTTTTTTTTGGTGATATGTATTGTTATTACTCTTTCTCTTTTACTACAATGCGCGTTCCGTGGCGCTCATAGCGCAGCGAGTTGGTGACGCAGATGACTTCGAGTACGTCGTCAAGGTTTTCTGCCAGGACAAGGTCGCCGGAACAGGTTTCCAGTCCGGGCTGTGTTGATGCAAGGTCCAATTGTATATTATAGTATCGCGTTAATTTTTTCAGGATATCTTTCATTGGTGTGCGGAAAAACAGCAGGCGTCCATCTTTCCAGGCAGTATAGGCAGTCGTATTTACCCGGTCCACCTGCAGGTCTCCTCCTTGGGCATTAACGGTGGCCATCTCCGAGGGTTGCAGCACTTGTGCAGATTTGCCAAACAGGCCATGTTCCGGCAGGTGCAGGCGTACACTTCCCGATACCAGCACTACGTTTTGCTGTGCATCGTCCCGGTATGCCGATACATTAAAGGTGGTACCGAGTACTTCTGTTTCTATCCCGGACGCATATACGAAAAATGGTGACTGTGCATTGGGAGCGATGTCGAAGAAAGCCTCTCCTTCCAGGTATACTTCTCTTTTATGATCCTTAAAAGCGGCAGGGTATACAAGCCTTGATCCGGCGTTCAGAAGGACCACCGTACCGTCTTCCAGCTGCACGCGGGAGCGGCGGCCATAAGGTACCAACAGGGTATTATACAGATCAGCCGGAATAGCGGTGCTATCGGCGTTAATGGTAACACCGGCGCCACCACCGGCATATATCAGGGAAGAATTTTTTCCTTTGACCACTACCGATTTGTTTTGTCCCAGGATCAGGCGGGTATCTGCGGCACGTTCCAGGGGGACCTGTTGCTGCGCAAACTGCACCAGTGCGGAATGTGGCCGTGGCCAGTACCACCAGCTGCCAACGGCCAGTAGTAACAATACTGCCGCAGCTATTTTGAGAAACAGGTAGCGGTAACGGAAAGACTGAGGCACCAGGTGAACAGCAATATCCTGCCATAGCAATTCCTTATCAGCGGGGTCCCATACTTCATTGCCGGCACCCGTGACCATATGCTGCACCGCCGCAGCCAGCTCCAGTTGCGCAGGATCAGCATCTTGTGGTGGCAGGTCATTGCCAAGTAAATCTTCCAGTTTCGGTGGTTGTTGGCCGGGCTTCATACAGGTATTTGCTATAAAGAGAAGCAAACAGACCCAACATAGACTCCGGAAAGCAATTTTTTTTAATTATTTTTTTGAGAGAGCCAGGACATTAATAAAATAAGCAGGGGGAGTATGGGCATTTTCTCCAAATTGGTACGGAGTTGCCGGAAGGCTCTGTAGGCCAGTGTACGGCAGGTAGGAACATTTATTTTCATAATACCTGCTACTTCCTCATAAGAGAGGTTGCAGTTAAATTTCAGGAACAACACCTCCTTTTGCCGGGCAGGTAAGGCATTCAGTTCCTGTGCCAGCAGCAGCAGCATTTGCTGTTGTTGTTCTGCAGCGATGATTTGTTCTTCCACATCCGGTTCATAGGTGATGGAAAAATACGCCTCCGCATCGTTGCTGAGTTTCATCACCGCATTCTTTTTAACGACCACATGTATTTTGCGGCGGAATGACCGGAGCAGGTAGTAGCGGATATTTACTTTGGGAGATAGATTTCGCCGGTAGTGGTACAGGTCTGTGAAAAGGTCCTGTATACAGTCTTTTATAGTGGCAGGATCCTGTATATAACGCAATCCATACCGGTACAGCATCTCTGCAAACAGCTCATATAATTCCCTGTAGGCTTCCTGATCACCATCGATGATGCTTTCCCACAAAATATTATTGGCTGTAATAGACCGGTCTTTCAAACAGAATGTATTTAGAAGTGGTTGATGCAGCCAATATAAATCAAAAAGCGTAAAGCATAAAGCGGATTTTTGTCTTCGTTCAGGATTATAGTGATTTAGATGATTTTCCAGATTTTTGTTTTACAGGATTAAAAAAGATTTGGGTAGATATTAGCAACTGTCGCTTATATCTACCCAAATCTTTTTTAATCCTCCAAAATCATAAAAACAAAATCTGGAAAATCATCTAAATCACTATAATCCTGAACGAAGACAAAAACTCGCGTTATGCCTCCTGAAATTCATGCCAAAGGCTGGCAGCGCCAATCAGGGCGGCAGCCTCACCTAAACTGGCAATCACCAGCGGAATATTGATGTCATGTTTTTGCAGAATCTCTTTCAGCAATGGGAAAAAGAGGTCAGCCGCGTTGGCTATGTTACCGCCAATCACAATGGCTTCGGGTTGTTCGTCTTGTACAAAGTCAACCAGTAAGGTTCCCAGGTTGGTAGCAAATTCATTAAATAGTTCCTGTATACTACCGTCAACGGCTATACGAGCTACTAATGCCTTTACATCCGGTACGGTTTCACCGCTTACTTCCTGGTAGCGTTTTACAAACCAACGGGTAGATAAATAGTCTTCCGCCATGCCGTCTTTAAACGGGGAACACCAGCGGCCGGCATCGTTGGCCACCCCATCGCGATAGATGGCGGACCCTAAGCCGGTGCCCAGTGTAAGACCAATCACCGTTTCGTAGTTTCTGCCGGCGCCGCTGTATACTTCGCCCTGCAGGAAACAGCCCGCATCATTAATGAAACGGATTTGCTCCGGCTGAATACCCAGCTGCGCTGCCAGCAATTCTTTTACGTTCAGTTTGTACAGGGCATCATATTTATGCTGCCCGAGCATCAGGCTGATCCCTTGTTCATAATCGAAGGGGCCTGGCATGCCAATACCTATATGCTTAACGCCTGCCGGTGCTTTGGCAAATACCTCGCGGATCACTGCCGACCAGGACGATATAATTTCAGCCGCCTCACCATGTGAGTCAATACGGGTGCGGTTCCATGAACCTTCTACGATAGACCTTGTACTCAGATCGACTAAAGCTGCGGTGATATGAGAGCCGCCAATATCTATTCCTAACGCCGTGGAATTCTTCATAAAAATTCAAGATAGAATGTTTGCTAAATCGTTTAACCTAAACAAATATAAAAAAATATTGGTTGATTCGCTCAGAAAAATCGTTTTAGCACGTGAAAAATGGTCAAACTGATCCCAATATAGGGCGTTTTTTGAAAAATCAAAAAAACAGCCACCCTTTTCAAAAGAATTCTATTTGAAATATTTTGACGGATGAAAAATAATCATCACTTTTACATCGTAATTCAATTCTACAATGGAATCTGACAATTGCTCCGGCAACAACATTCTGATAGCATACATCGCCACAAATTTTAATACTTCTCCTCCCCCATTCTGAAATACGACTGCATGGCCCAAATACTGATCAGACATGTCCGTCTGCAGCATTGCTATGCACCGTACCAACACATTTACCTAAACATTCATTAACAACAACCCAACAATGGAAAACACTGTTATCAAATGGGCCGTGCTCATTGGCGTGCCCCTGCTATGCTTATTGCTCTACAAGGTAATTCTTCGTATATGCTTTGGCGTTGTAATTGTACCGGAAGACCGCATCGGCCTGGTCACCAAAAAGTTCGTACTCCTGGGCAAGCAGGAACTTCCCGAAGGCCGCATCCTGGCCTCTAACGGCGAAGCAGGTTTCCAGGCGCAAACCCTGGCACCCGGCGTATACTTCTGGAAATGGATCTGGCAATACAGCGTAGCTTTTCAGCCCTTTACCATTATCCCTACCGGCAAAATCGGACTGGTACTGGCGAAAGACGGATCGGAACTGGAAACAGGTTCCATCCTGGCCCGTAAGGTGGCCTGCGACTCCTTCCAGGATGCGGTAGCATTCCTGCAGAATGGTGGCCGCAAAGGACGCCAGACAGCCATTATCACGCCGGGATCTTATCGTATCAATACCTTCCTCTTTGAGGTGGAAATCACCGATATGCTGTCTATCCCCGACAACGCAGTGGGAATCGTTACCACCCTCGAAGGACAAGCCATCGAAACCGGCTCCATTGCAGGTAAAACCATCGAAAAGCACAACAACTTCCAGGATGTAGACGCTTTCCTCGATAAAGGCGGCTACAAAGGACTACAGGAACAGGTTATACTGGCCGGCTCCTACTTCATCAACCCCTGGTTTGCCAAACTGGAAATGGTAAAGATGACAGAAATTGCCATCGGACACGTAGGCGTAGTCATCTCCTTCGTAGGTAACGACGGCGTTGACATCAGCGGCGCGGAATTTAAACATGGCAACATCGTGGCCAAAGGTACCAAAGGTGTATGGGCAGAGCCCCTGGGACCCGGTAAATACCCGGTAAATCCCTACATCATGAAGGTAGAACTGGTGCCTACCACCAACCTGGTACTGAACTGGGCCTCCGCCAGAAGTGAAGCCCACCAGCTGGATAAAAACCTGTCGACTATCACCGTGAGAAGCCGCGACGGTTTTACCTTTAACCTCGACGTTGCCCAGATCATTCATATCCCTACCAATGAAGCCCCTAAAGTAATTGCCCGCTTCGGTAATATGAGCAACCTCGTAACACAGGTACTGGAACCTACCATCGGTAACTATTTCCGTAACTCGGCACAGGGCTCTGATGTGATCAGCTTCCTCACCAGTCGTAAGGAAAGACAAACCTCTGCGAAAGATCATATCGGACAGGTACTCGATCAGTATAATGTGTTCGGCGTAGATACCCTCATTGGTGACATCGTTCCGCCCGAAACGCTGATGAAAACACTGACAGACCGTAAAATAGCGGAAGAACAAAAGATCACCTACGATACGGAAAGACTGGCACAGGAAACGCGGCAGTCGCTCGAAAAAGAAACAGCGATTGCAGAAATGCAGAAAGAAATCGTAAAAGCCGACCAGGGTGTTTGGATCGCTGAAAGACATGCAGACGCCTCTGTAAAGAAAGCTACCGGTGACGCCAATAGCGTACGCCTGCAGGCAAATGCGGAAAGTGATCGTATGAAATTACTGGCAGGTGGTGAAGCGGAAAAAGTAAGACTGCTCGCCAAAGCAGAAGCCGAACGTACCGAATGGATCGCGAAAGCCGACGCTGAAAAAATTGCCCTCACCGGTAAAGCAGAAGCAGAAAAGATCCTGGCCATCGGTCAGTCCAGCGCGGAGTCCTACAAACTGGCCGTAGAAGCCATGGGTGGCAACAACTTTACACAACTGAAAGTAATGGAAGCCATCGGTGCACAAAACATCCGCATTATGCCGGATGTGCTGATCAGCGGCGGCGATGGCGCCAACGGCCCTATCAGCGGACTGCTCGGCCTGAAATTACTGGAAGACGTGGCGAAGAAACAGGAGGTTGACAGGAAGGCAGAGTAATGCCGCGGATTTTGTCTTTGTTCAGGATTATACTGATTTAGATGATTTTCCAGATTTTGTTTTTTTGATTTTACAGGATTTCAAAAAAGATTAGCGAAGATAACAGCTGGTATATGTTGCTATCTTCGCTAATCTTTTTTGAAATCCTGTAAAACAAAATCTGGAAAATCATCTAAATCAGTATCATCCTGGGAAAGACAAACTACTCTTTTATCTCCTCTCCTTTCGCATTGTACTTTATACCATCAATCGTATACTCCCTTTTCACACCCGCGCCAGATTCATAAGTAGACGACGCTTTTCTGAAAGGAAGTACCGTTTCATTTTTTGTATTAATCAACCCGGATTCAGCGTCGCCCTTATTGTCCCTGCGCACCATAGCTATACCTTCGCTGAATGTCGTCGATGCGTCGGTATAGATGCATGGAATCACCAGCTTACCCGAGGTATTGATAAAACCATATTTTCCATCTGTCACTCTTACCCGTGCCAGCCCGTCGGAGAAAGGTTCTGCATCTACATAGCCGTTCAGGTCAATGGCTTTCTTTCCTTTATTGTCGATGAAATAAATCTTACGTGCGTGATCGATCACCAGCAAAAGCCCGCTATGAAAGGTGCCTCCGGCAGTGTAATACGAGTCAGGGGACAACAGCTGTCCACTGCAGGTATACAGGGTATTAATCCCTTCATATGGTTTGTCTGCATCTGTTTTATTGGCAAACAATATCGGTTCCACCGGATCCAGATAAATATCATCATATCCCATAGGTATGATCATATTGCCATTGCCATCCATCACGCCCATAGCGTTAGCGGCTCCTTCTTTATTTACAGTAGCCAGCTGTGAAGTCAGTTCTTTTACCACATAATCCACCTTCACCAATTGGCGCCTGCCGGTATCCAGGCGATAGTAGTAATACCCATTATAATCCTCGTTCGCAAAAAAGTAAGGATTCAACTGCGATAATTTCTTGTAGGTAGCTGGAATTACAAATGCACCACTCCCATCAGTAAAGCCATAATTACCACTCTTTCCATCCTTCGTTAAAAACAGACCAGCGTAGTTAGGTTCCAGGTTTTTAAGGGTCAGTTGCGTTGTTTCTATGTGGTGAACATCTGCCATGTATACCTTTACTTTCACCACATTCCCTTTGTAATATCCTTCTGTATAGCCGTTGTGACCTTCATCAAATGGTGACCCATCGGGCATTTCAGCGGCTATTTCTTTTTGCAGGGCGTCGATATCTTTAAAACGGCCTTTATCCAGTTTGCTGATCAGTCCTTTTAATGTTTTACTGAAATTCACCAGAAGCCGGTTCATATCATCGGGACTATTAACGCCGCTGTTTCTGCCGGTATAGTCCAATGGTTTACCATCTTTATTCAGCGCTTCTACATGGATATAATCCCTGAAGGCACTATCTCCCATCAATAACCTTACGCGGTTATCACCCATTTTATCAATCTTTATTTCGGCACCTTTGTAGGTGAGCTTGTCGTGTTGTTCATCCAGCGTGAGCACAGAGATTTTGACAGGATAACTGTAACGCACATCGGCTAAAATACTATCCATGGTTTTCACCCCGGGAATAGTAGTGGAAGCGTCTATCGCATACGGCTTCGTGTCGATACTGCCGTCATGAAAAAATATTTTCGTTGTAGTAAAGTCCGGCGCATCAAGACCAGAAAAGTCGCTATTGCTACGGAATGGACCATCAGTGGCTACAGTGCTATTAGGCACTTCCATGCTTTGTTGGAAACCGATGCCCTCGAAGTAAGCGGCATACTTCGCTGCATATTCGGTGGCCGGGGTTAATTGAAAGGGTTTATCAAACTCCTCTTCTTCGGGTTTAAAACTTTTAGGGCTTTCTTTGTCGAAGCTTTTCATAAAGTCGATGAAGCTGCTGACTCTTTCGCTTTCTGCGTGGAGCATTTCTCTGGCTTCCGTCAGTGTTTTCCCGTCGAATGTTTTTACAAATGCAAGTACTTCGGCAGAAGGGGGCTGCTTCGATTTGCAGGCACTGCCAGCGATCATAACCAGTGCGATGAGCGTGATGCGTATAGTAAACGTCATGTATAATATAGTTAATGGGCGATTAATTCACAGCGAATTGTACTGCTCCGTTTTTATTGATAGCAACATAATAATCCAGTGGATAAATTTTGTCCGCATCTTCGAGATAGAATGCAGGGTTGTCGCTATTTTCAGAAGGTAATAATTTAGCGAAACGGCCATCCGGTGTGATGTACAGCAGAACGTTATCATCCAGATGGGCGCCGGTACTGGCCTGCGCTTTCTCCAGGATGTTGGCCCACGCTGTTTGTCCGTCTGTTGCTTTAAACTGATACCAGGCCATTTGTTTATTCTGTTCCAACGGGAAGAGTAAATTTTCCAGTTGCTGCGGATCTTTTTTCTCGTAAGCGTCTTTCAGTTTGCGATAATGTGCGAGGATTTTCTCTTTTGCATCCGGTATGTTTCGGATATCTGTAGCAGTAGCATAGCAGGGCAGTTCATACGGCACAGGGGGTATTTCAAACGTATTAGTCGTACGTGCCACCGGCTGACCGGCAAATTTCGATACACGGGTATAACGGGAAGAATGTGCACCTGTACGCAGACTGGTATCTGCATACGGTGTGCGAAAATCCAGTACCACCGGCGACTGACAGGAGTTTTCACTCCACCTCGTCATGGTCACATGCACTACTGATTCCAGGTGCAGCTGCTTGCGGGCATTGCCATCAAAATCCTTACCCGGCAACAGTTCTACCGTCATCTGTTGCTGCCTGCCTTTCACCAGGTAGGAGTTAATATCTGCGGTAACACCCATCGTGCGGGCACCCGGATGGTCCAGGGCTAAAAAGCCATTCACATAAATACGGTAACCACATTCGTCGTTGTCCACTTCTATTTTATAATTATTAGTATTGGAAGATGGATGTTGGGATTGATAGATGCTGGTAATGCGGTTGTTGACCGGATTATTAAAGTATAGAGAGATGGATGCTTTTTCTTTATTGCTGACAGTAAGCAGATTGCCTTCAAAATCCGGCATAACAAACTCGATTTTCTTTTCCACAGTATTCCAGCTCAATATGGGGGAAGAATACTGTTTCTCTCCGATGCCATTGTCGGCTTCGAGTGCATGGATGAGGTCCCGGGCTCCTTTTTCGGTATCAAAAGAAATCTGCGTCAGTGCCTCATCTTTGGTGGATACCAGTAATTGGTCAACGGGTTGTCCGTAGTAAGTGAATAGTCCTTTGAGCTTCATATGCAGGACACGTACGGGTATAGAATCTATTTTCACATCTGTTGCAGGCAACACGGCGATGATCGAATCCAGTTGTTGCCGGGTGTGTATATGTTCGATCTGAATTTGCTGACGACGGCAGCTGCTGGCAGCGAGTACCAATAGCAGCAGGGCGCTGGTATATAATCTGTTCATCAGTTATTGATTGCTGTTGGTGTAACAAACAAAATTTGTACGGAAGGCTCTTTGGTTAGGGCCACTACCGTTTCAAAGTTTTTTTCTGTAGAAAGTCCTATCGACTGCTGCCCATTCTTCCATACGAGCATCTCCTCATCATCGGAAGAAGAAAAATCATTGGCAGAATCGGCGCCTGGCTGGCCATAAGCTTTGGTGAGCTTATCTTTCAGGGCCTTTACATCTTCCTTCTTTTTAAACATATTCACATGAATACTGCTGATGTGCACCTGATCCTCCGCCATGGAAAAGCTCATATAGTTTGCCGGGATCTCATACAATTGCAGGTATCTTTCGTCCATAAACTCGTAACGGCCCTGGGTACTGCGAATAAATGGTAACGCGGGGTAACGCGCCAGCACATCCATATCAGGGGTTATTTTTTCGACATGGATGATGTCGGCCTTTTTTTGGGGAGTGGCAGGATGGTCACAGGCAATGAAAGGGTGAAATAACAAAATACATAATACCAGGCTTTTCTTCATATACTAGATAGTGTATCAGGTGATTAAAGCCTGAAAGTAGAAAAGAAATACGGCTCACTGATTCCTGCTACCGTATCTGCGCGGTATGCGCCTATATCCGTTAGCAGAAATCTGAAATCCGTATTTCGCTATGCCTGGAAGAAAGCTTAGACTTTCCTGTTATCAATACTGTAAGGGCCTGGGCCAAAGTAAGCCAGCAGCAAGGCGCCACCTAAAATAGATACGTTTTTCATAAACATGGCCATTTGCATTTGTTGCTGCATGGGATCTTTCACCGTCCAGAAGTTATGCAGGGCAAGGCTCACCGGAATGATGAAGATCACGATCAGCCAGGCGCCATATTTCACTTTATAGCCCAGCAGGATGCTCAGGGCACCCACCAACGCAATGAGGCCGGCAAATGGCACCATAAAGCCAGCCATAGGTACCCCGGCAGCTGCTGCATAATCAGCACCGGCACCCATCAGGTGATTAAGGCCGGACATCAGGAAAATGAGGGCAAATAAAATCCTGCCCAGCAGTGGAACAATTTTCATAATTAGTAAATTTAAGTAATGCAACAAACGTAGTGCTATTTATGTTGCGTCGGTATAGAGTTACCAAAAGGATAGCGGTTTCCTGCACTATAGCAGGCATTATGTATCTTTATGTAAGAAAGAAAAAAATGATTGTATGCGAAAAGAAAATTCTTCCAATGCCATTAACGAAAGACAGCTACGCGGTGACTGCGGTACAGCCTATACTTTGTCGTTGATTGGCGGCCGCTGGAAGCCCAGCATACTGTGGCGGTTACTCGATGGAAAATTGCGTTACAATGAGTTAAAGAAGTCTATTACCGGTATTTCTGAAAGAGTACTGGTATTACAGTTAAGAGAACTGGAAAATGACCACCTCGTGAAACGGATTGTATATCCTGAAGTTCCTCCCCGTGTAGAATATGAGCTCACTCCGCTGGGATGGAGCATGGAAAGCCTGTTACAGCATATTTCTGACTGGGGTACTTTACACAGAGAAGATGCCATGGCCCGGCAACCTGTTAAAAAAACGGCCGCTGTAGCCATGGCAGATAAAGGTTAATGCTGATAGGGAGCCATCCCTCCTGAGCGCAATTATTAAATCGTAATCCCTGCATCCTCCAGCGCTCCCATTGCCAGCGAGATCCAGTCCGCATCGTGCGTATCTTTTGCGAGGATGGTCGTTAGTCTGGACTGTACCAGGTTAGCTATTGGCATCGGCGTATACGACCTGCGCGCCGTTTGCAATACCAGGTCCATGTCTTTCAAACCCAAAGCCGCACTAAAAGAAGGATTACCCGTAAATTTCCGATCCAGGATCATGGCGCCGTAATTTTTGAAGATAGGCCCCTGAAACAAGGTACTGGTGAGCATATCGTGTGCCACACGTGGATCTACATGGTTCTTTTCCGCCAGCGCAAACGCTTCGGCCATCAGCTCAATGGCGCCCGCAATCATAAAGTTGCCGATCAGCTTCAATACATTGGCGGCGCCTGCATCTGTTCCCAGGTCAAAAATATTTTTCGCAAATCCCGCCTCCAGTAAAGGCTTAATCCTTTCTTTGGCGGCCGCTTCTCCAGAAATTACCGCGTTGCCCATTTTAGCTGCTGCTGCTTCCGGACGGGCAAATACCGGCGCCGTTACAAATTCAACCCCCTGCTGCCGGTGAAGTGCCGCCAGCTCCCTCGACACATCCGGCGATACCGTGCTCATAGACACGTGGATACCACCGGCGCCCAACGCCTGTATCAGGGCATCTGTGGAAATGGCTTTCACCGCGGGATCATCTGCCACCAAACTCAACACCACTCCCCCTTTCTCCGCAGCCTCCTCCGGACTGTTGACCAATATGGCGCCCAGCTGCTCCAGCGGCAACGCCTTCTCACGGGTACGGTTATATATTTTTACGGTATATCCTGCCTTCAGCAGGTTTTCTGCGATGGGGTAACCGAGATGACCGGTACCGATAAATCCAATGGTTTCCATATACTATCAGTTAAGTATTCAAATCTATTCTTTTCGATGGACTTATAACAACTCATTTATGGCAGAATTACGATGTCCAAAACCACATTTTTCTTATCATACCCGGCGGATTCTCCTTCGCTTTGCTTATTACTTCCGCCACCAGCCGCTAAAGTCGTTTTCCCACTAACCTGGACATTTCACCGGTAGCCAAAAAATCAGGATTAGGATTAACGTACTGGCATGACCGTTAGGACAGATGAGGAGGATAATAATGATGGCAATTTGTGAAACATTTCGCCGCAAATGTTAAGTAATGCTTTTTTTAACGTATTTTAATAGAGCAACGAAAAAACTGCGTCCACGATGAAAACTATCCACCAATGGCTGGACGATTACGGCAGTAGCCACCGTAATCATACCAACAAACTGATTCACTGGATTTGTGTACCGGCTATCTTTTTCAGCATAGTAGGTTTTCTATATGCCGTACCCTTACCGATACCTGGCTGGGATACTTACCTCATCACGTTAGCGCATGTGGCCCTGCTGTTGCTGATCATTTATTACGCGCGGCTCTCCCCTTCCCTGGCAGCCGGCATGCTGGTAATTGGCATCCTATGCCTCTGGCTCTGGCGGGCAATTGCCCTTGCCGGTCTGGTGATCTGGCAGGTAGCACTGGCCATTTTTGTGCTGGCCTGGATAGGACAGTTTATCGGGCATAAAATAGAGGGTGCCAAACCTTCCTTTTTCAAGGACCTGCAGTTTTTACTTATAGGGCCGGCCTGGCTGCTGAGTTTTATTTATAAGAAAGCTGGCATAAAGCTATAGTTTACAATACACTTATATGAGGCAGGAATAATTGGCCGGGGATTTAAAGCAAATCTCCGGCTTTTTTGATTAAATTCAGGAAACAACTGCCTGCATATGAACCTCAAACTTCTACCTTGCTTAGCAAGCCTGTTGCTATGTGCTTCTTACGCTTTTGCACAAACCCAAAAAATCAGCGGTAAAGTAACAGATTCAGGTACAGGTGCGCCCCTCGAAGGTGTTACCGTACATGTTAAATCCGCCGCCAAAGGCACACAAACCAATGCCGCTGGTACTTTCACCCTGGACGCCGCCAACAATGATGTCCTGGAATTCAGTTCTATCGGCTATACGCCGCAACAACAAAACGTTAATGGGCGAACGCAAATCGATGTACAACTGGTATCATTGATTGCGGAACTGGGGCCAATCGTATCGGTAGGCACCCGTAGCGGTGGGCGGGCCAAAACAGAAACCCCTGTGCCGGTAGACGTGATCAACGTAAACCAGGCCGGGCTACCCAGCGCCAATATGGAATTAACATCCCTCCTGAACGCGGCCGCTCCCTCTTTTAATTACAACAAACAAAGTGGCAGCGACGGCGCCGATCAAATTGACCTCGCCACTTTAAGAGGACTGGGACCCGATCAGACACTGGTACTGGTGAATGGCAAAAGACGCCATCAAACCGCCTTTGTGGCCGTATTTGGCACCAGGGGACGGGGTAATTCCGGTACCGATTTAAACGCCATTCCGGAAGCGGCCATCGACCGCGTGGAAATACTCCGTGATGGTGCCTCTGCACAGTATGGCTCAGATGCCATTGCAGGTGTGATTAATATCATTCTCAAAAAAGATATTAATCACCTGAATATTACCACCGGCTATGCCGGCTATTATGATCATAAATACAATACTTATTTTAACCGCGATTTAAAGCAGTATGAATATGCTAATGCCATAGACGGTAACACCATTACCATTGGCGCCAATTACGGGCTTGCATTGGGCAAACACGGCGGGTTTATTAACTTCTCCGGGAACTTCCTGAAACAGGGCAAAACATTCCGGCAGGTGTCTGATACCAATCTTACCCATGCCGACGCACTGCCGATTAATGGTGGCAGGCGCGCCCATGGCGATGGTTCCGTGACCACCGGCGGCGGTATAATCAACCTCGAAGTACCGGTAGGCAGCAGCAGCACAACGGTGTATGCTTTTGGCGGCTACAACTACAAATCATCCGACGCTTACGCCTATACGAGATCTTTCAGCGGCCACCCGGAACGCTTTCCGACGAATGCTGCAGGCGGCCTGATCTTCTATCCGGATATCATGGAAAGCATTCCTACGCCGGACGCCGCGCCGGACACGATTTTTAATCCGCATATACAAACGCATATACAGGATGTGTCGCTGGCCGCTGGTGTTAGAGGCAGCACACAGAATGACTGGAAATGGGATTTGAGTAATACATTAGGCAGAAATGATTTTCATTTCTATGGAGATAAAACTTTCAATGCATCGCTGGGAAGTACTACTCCCACGCACTTCAACGATGGTGGTTACTCCTTTTTACAAAATACAACTAACCTCACTTTCTCCAAAGACATTCCACATATAGGCGCCGGCTTTAACCTGGCACTGGGTGCAGAATACCGCTATGAAAACTACAAAATATATGCAGGGGATGAAAACTCCTGGAAAAATTATGATCCTGCCTTTATTAAAGCAACCGGTGCACAGGGATTTCCTGGCTACCGCCCTACAGACGAGGTAAGTGCCAACCGCTCCAACATTGCCGGATTTGTAGATGCGGAATGGGATATTACACAAAAGTTCCTGCTGGGTGCTGCGATCCGCGCTGAGAACTACAACGACTTCGGTTTTACCAGCAACTACAAGCTGGCAGCCCGTTACAAGGCGGCACCGCATTTTAATATACGCGGTTCCGTTAGTACCGGTTATCGCGCGCCTTCGTTGCAGCAAATCAACTACAGCTCCCAGTTTACCAATGTACAGGGTGGCCGTATCACGGAAGTAAAAATTGCACCGAACAGCAATATCATCACACTGGCTGCCGGCATACCTGCACTGAAACAGGAAAAATCCCTGAATGCCAGTCTGGGATTCTCCTGGAAACCGATACCGGAAATGACCGTCACACTCGACGGATATATGGTAAAGGTGAAAGACAGAATTGTATTATCCGGACAGTTTAATAAATCCGATGCTACCTTAGATCCCGTGTTTCTCAAAGCACTCAACGACCTTAGAATTGATAACGCCCAATTCTTCGCTAACGCCGTAAACACCACCAATACCGGTCTTGACCTCGTCATCGACTACAATAAAAAGTGGAACGATCAGCATTTCCGTGCATTATTTACCGGCAATATTCAGCACATGAATATTGATAAGATCAATGTACCTGATAAATTAAACGACAGCTATCTGCACCGCAATGAATTTTTCAGTGAAAGGGAACAACATTTTGTGCTGGCGTCTGCCCCTCCGGCCAAGCTGGGCTTAAATATTGAATATGGCATTAAAAAATTCAGTGTTGGCACCCGTCTGGCATATTATGGTAAAATTGTGTTGCTTGGTTATGGCTTTGCCGGCGATCCTGCCAAAGAAGGTACTGGCTTACCCGGAGATCCAAACCTGGAAGGTACGGGCATCAGCCCACTCGTAGCGCTGGATAAAGACGGTACGCTGGTACCGGAACAATTTAACTACAAAGGTAAAATGACGACCGACTTCTACGCCAGCTTCCGTTTCTCTACCCACGTAAGCTGGTTCCTGGGAGCAGATAATGTATTTAATGTACATCCGGATCTGGGCTATGTACCCGGCGCTAAACTCTCGGCCTACGACGGGGAAACCGGCGGCCCCTGGGATGCTGTGCAGATGGGCTTCAACGGCATCCGGTTGTTTACAAAAGTAGCTTTGAATTTTTAAGGATAAACTCACAAGCTAAAAAGGCAGTTACGGCTCATCGCCATAACTGCCTTTTTATTATTAAGCAGATAAATACAATCGGAGTATATAAGACATTTCATACACGATAAAAATCAGTACCAACGCACCATGAAAGGTACGGTTACTGATTCTGATGGCCAACAGGCACAGCACAACATGCACGATATTACGGATCGGATATTCGATGCCAAAATGATGATAGTAGATCTCCCCTTTCAACAAGGTATCTACCACATCAGCCACAAAGGAAAAGGCCAGCACCCCGAAAAACCACTTTCGCCGGGAATAAAAATAATCCGGGTAGCCGGTGTAATCCTTCAGATCGTCCGGGTACAGTAGTGCACAAAGCAGGAAGAAGGTAGTGATAAAGGATATGACGAAGATGTATTCCGGGAAGGTCCATTTTTTTAAGGAATACAAAGGCATTTCCCACCACCAGAAATGTATCAGCAGAATAAAAATATAAAATACCCAGGAAAGATGTATCCAGTAAGGCTTTTCCCGGTTGGGATGTTGTATAAATTTGGCAGTGCCCTTCAGCAGATGCGCAATACTTAAACTAAGGATAAATCCTATCACCATTCTTACGTGACCAAATGTTTCCATAGCGGGGGTTTTCTATGAATTTAATGCATTGGCACGAAAAAACTAAAGCCCCGATTAAAATCGGGGCTTATTTACCTAAACCTACAACTGTTACACTGTTATTGCAACAATATTTTTATGTTGATGACTGTTCCGTTAGTGCATAGCAGACGGATCCAGTTTAACTGCTTTCTTAGCTTTTACCATCAGTACAAATGGCACACAGATCAGGAATAGCACGCCCAGGTACAGGAACACGTCCATATAGGATAATGTAGCTGCTTGTTTGGTGATGCTGTAATCCAGCAGCTTATACCCGGAATTCAGGGCCTGATGAGGATCCATTCCTTTAGCGGTGAAGCTGTGTTGTAAACCATTTACCCGGTTAATAACATCGGGGTTATTGGTGTCCAGTTTCGCTACCAGGTCGCTACGGTGCATCATATTCCGGCGGGCCATAAACGTAGTGATCAACGCTACGCCGAATGAACCTCCCAACTGACGCATCATACCTGTAAAGGCGGCACCCTGACCAATTTGCTGTCCTTTCAAACCGGAGAGTGACAACGTGGTGATAGGAATAAAGAGTAAACCCATACCAATACCACGTACAATCAACATCCAGAAGAACGCGTCAGAGCCGGTATCTGCCGGTGTGATGATCTTATATCCCCAGAAACAGAAGACGAAGAACAGGAACATTCCGCTGGCCACCATGTATTGTTGTGGTACACCTTTCTCCAGCATTTTACCGATCAATGGCATCATTACTGCCGTTGTCAATGCGGCCGGAATCATCAGCATACCTGATTGTGTGGCAGTCCATCCCAGTGAGCCTTGTGTATATAAGGGTATGATAAACGTAGATCCGTATAACCCAAAGCCCATGATAAACGACAGGATCGTACCTACCCGCAGGTTCCCGTTTTTGAGTACCCGCAACTCCACAATCGGATTCTTATAAGTCAGCTCCCTCCATATGAAGAAGAAGAGGGCCAACACACTGGTGACCGTTAAAGCCGTAATGGTGGAGTCATTAAACCAGTCGTCTTCCTGTCCGCGCTCCAGTACAAACTGCAAGGAGCCTACCATCAATGCCAGGAGTCCAATGCCCAGGAAGTCGATTTCACTGACCGAGCGTTTTTCTCCATATTTCGGGCTACGCACAAACTGCAGGGTAAGCAGTGTAGCGATGACGCCGATTGGAATGTTGATGTAAAAAATATAAGGCCAGGAGTAATTATCTGTAATAAAACCACCCAAAGGAGGTCCTAAAGTTGGACCAATGATCACCCCTAAACCATAGATGGCCTGGGCAATCCCGCGTTTTTCAGGCGGATAACTTTCTGTGATAATAGTTTGTGAGGTTACCAACAATGCACCACCACCTAAACCTTGTATGAAGCGGAATATAATCAGCTCCCACATCGTTGTTGCGTTACCGCAAAGGAAGGAGGAAACAGTGAAGATAATAATCGACGCCGCAAAGTAGTTACGACGGCCAAATTGTTGTGATAACCAACTGGTCATCGGTACAATGATTACGTTACCGATGGCATATGCCGTAATCACCCATCCTATTTCACTGAGCGTAGCGCCCATGTTACCACGCATGTCATTCAACGCCACATTTACGATAGTAGTATCCACTATCTCCAGCAAGGCGCAGAATATAGCGGTGATCGTAATGATCACCCTGCGCGAGCCGTATTCTATCAATGATTCTTGTTGCATGCAGCACTTGTATTTTGAATGAGCACAAATTCACCCGGAGTTAATAATTAATGACGAAATATGATCCTTTCTGTTGTGATATATTTTGTCTAAATCGATTACGCCTGTCTGTTAATAATTGCATGGTTCCGTTCCATTAATTATTAACTCCGGATCAATTGTTATTCACTTGTATGATTAGTTGAGATGCACGTCCACCAGTACGTTCATACCCGGGCGTAACTGTTTTACCAGTTCATCATTCGGATTATCGAACTCTATTTTCACTGGTAAACGTTGTACCACTTTTACGAAGTTACCGGAAGCGTTATCCGCAGGTAACAATGCCATTTTAGAACCTGTAGCCGGAGAGAAGGAAGTTACTTTACCTTCCAGACCTTTTTCAGGATAAGCATCAATATGTATGGTTACTTTCTGACCCAGTTTCATTCTGTCCAGCTGTGTTTCCTTGAAGTTGGCTACTACCCATGGAGTAGTGCTCAATACCACGCTGAATAAAGACTGACCGGCAGTTACAAACTGTCCTGGTTGTACGAAGATTTTTGACAGTGCGCCATCTTCAGGAGCAGTGATCACCGTATATGACTGGTTCAGTTTAGCGTCTTCCACATCGGTTTGACGTTGTTTGATACCGGCATTAGCTACGTTAATCTGCTTGGAGGTAGCACCACTCTGGGAAGTTACGACGTGTGTCTGACGACTGGCAGCCGCTTTCTGTGAAGCCAATACATCCAGCTGACGTTCAGCGGTTTGTTTGGCTGCAGAAGCCTGTTCAAATTCCTGCTGGGTAATAGAGTGATCTTTGATCAGGTTTGCATACCGATCGTAATCCTGGCTGGCTCTCCAGAGGTTTACTTTCGCGGCAGCTATTTGTGCATCGATGGTGCTGATCTGCGCCTGTGCTGTGCTGATACCAGCTTGCGCGGCTACAGTGGTAGCTTCTGCAGCGCCCAGGTTCGCTTGTGCAGCGTAAAGGGCGTTTTCTGCCTGTTGTACTTTGATAGCCAGGTCGCGATCATCCAGGATCACCAGGGTATCACCTTTCTTTACGATCTGGTTATCTTTTACTCTTACTTCTTTCACGTAACCAGATACACGGGGTATAACCGGGCTTACATTAGCATCGATTTGCGCATTATCTGTTTCTTCATGGTGCTGACCATGAATGTATTTAGTGATACCAAATGCGCCGCCACCCAGCACCAGCACTGCCAGCACTATGACGAACCCTTTGCTTTTCTTTTTAGGCGCGGTTGTTTCCTGCATGTTTATATTGTTAGTAGGTTTTGTTTGAGTTTGCGTTTCCACAGCTTTGATATTTATTATTTGATCGTATTATTTGTTGTTGGATTCCAGTATACCGGCTGCCTGTAACAGTTTGTTGTAAGCTACAAGTGCATCTGCTTTTGCGTAAGCGTAGCTCAGGTGCGTTTGCAGGTTAGCCACATCTGCATCGAGCAGGTCTGTAGTGGTAGCCAGGTTGTTGTCATGCTTGTTCTTCGTGATCCGGTAATTTTCTTCTGATTGTTCTATCGCCTTAATATAAGTGTCCATTTTCTTGTGGCTCAGGAGGTAGTTTTCGTAAGATTGATACACGTCCAGGTGAATCATATCTGCGACCTTCGCTTCGTTAGCCTGTACTTCGGCCACCTGGGCTTTAGCACCTGCTACTTTTGATCCTGTTTTCCAGAGAGAAGATAAATTATACTTAACACCTACACCTGCAGTTACTGCGTTGGTAATGGTGATGAGGTTAGGCACATAAGCTGCGATGTATCCGCCGGTCACTGCCAGGGAAGGATAATAATCTGCTTTTGCACCTTTCACGCCGGCCACCGCTGCCTTTTCGCGGGCACTGAGTGATGCAGCGTCTTTACGGTTCTGATAAGCCAGTTGTTCAAATTCTGCTACACCGCGACCATCTACATTGTTATCTACTTTGAAGACGGTACTGTCTACCTGAATCACCGTGTTATCCGGTAAACCCAGCATGATATCCATGTTCAGGTTGGAGATTTTCAGGTTGTTTTCGGCGTCCATTAATGCCAGCTGGTAGTTAGACTGTTGCAGTTCTGCCTTCAAAAGGTCATTACGTGCAAGCAGGCCATTCTTTTCTTTGTTGGTAAATTCCTTTACTCTTTCATCCGACTGACGGATGTTTTCCTGTACCAGTGCTACTGCGGCTTTGGCTTTATACAGATTGCTGTAGGCAGCAATGGTGTTCTGGATCACATCTTCACGGTCTTTATCTACATCCAGTTTAGCTGCTTCTGCAA
>NZ_DATCVJ010000526.1:0-19039 GCF_036566945.1 Chitinophaga sp.
TGTGCTACGGTGAGTATCGGCTTGCGTTTGCTGCTGCTGTTAGTCGCCGCTTTCAGGGCGGCCGGCCCCAGTAGGGTGCCGGCTGCCATCAGCCCTGTATGTTTCAGGATGTCTCTTCTATTCATGAGTTTATTTATTGCCAGCCAAAAATTTGTTTCAGATTTGGATTCAGTGCTATCTGTGTAGCTGGTATAGGGCGATAATAATACATTGGGTCCTGGAAAGTGCGCGCCCTGTTTTCTGTGACGATAGCACCACCGGCATTACCATTCTTTAAGTATACGGTGACATTATCACCAAAAGATCCTGCTTTATAATATACCAGTGGGATGCCCAAAGAGTTTTTCTCTTTGCTGCCTTCAGCGGGAATGTCCAGGCTTTTATCTATGAGAATAATATCTTCCACACCATCGCCGGTCAGATCATATTTGCCCAGTCCGGGGAAGTACATGCCTTCCGGTATTTTTTCCAGTACTTTACCGGCATGCCATCTCATGAGATCATCATAACGATAACCTTCCAGTGCAAATTCCACTCTTCTTTCGCGGCGTATTTCCAGTATCACCCCTTTATTGGCGCCGGATACGTCCGGGTATTTGGCTGCCTGTACCAGGTCGGGATTGGCATTGGCGGCGCCCATATCCATATTGGGCATGGCCACGCGTTTACGCAGCAGGTTTACCGAGAGGTCGAGATCGGCCTGTGTAAGGCTGCCCATTTCTGCTTTGGCTTCTGCATAGATGAGCAATGCTTCTGCATAGCGATACACCGGGAAATCGATGCTACCCGCGATGTTATTATCTGTGTAATTGGCGTAACCTTTTATCTGGTGGTAGCCGGTGAAGTTTTTATTTAACCGTTGTATGTAGGGTGTCAGATCGGAAGCCCTTTTAAAACCGGGAGCTGCCAGTGTCTGGCTCATACGGGGATCTCTGTTTTGAAACTCCTGTGTATACATCATTTTGTCGTAGCCAGGAATATCAGTAAAACGTTTACCGTCTTTCATCAGGTAAGTCTGCACCAGGTCACGGGAAGGCGATTGTTCGTAATCGTTGAATACATAACCATTAAGATTACTGTTGCTGTTACTGGGGTCCTTGGTATAGTCGTACGGACGGGCCAGTATGACCTCGCGGTTTAGTAAGAGATCCTGACTGGAGAATAACGTGGCATAGTCCTGGTTGGCTTGCGGCGATGAGGCTGCGTAAACACTAAACTTGCCGGAATTCATGATGTCCTGTGCTTCTGCTCTGGCGCTGTCCAGGAAGCGGGCAGCGGTACTTTGCAGATTCAGTTCCGGATGATATTTGCGGTAGGTGCCTTCATACAGCGCAATTCTGGCGTACAGCATTTTTGCTGCCCACATATTGGGGGTACCGGAAGAAACTTTTTCTTTGATATGCTGTACCGCAAAAAGCAGGTCTGCCATGATATTGTCTACCACCAGCGTGCGGGGATCGCGGGCCTTAAAAAGCGCAGAATCAGTAGGATTAATTGTGCCGCTATACCATGGTACATCTGAGAAACGGTTCACTTTATCAAAATAGAAAGCCGCGCGATAGTACCTGGCCAAACCGGCGTAATGGTCTTTCACGTCCTGGGCTACCTTGGCTTTATCATAGTTATCCAGGAAATAATTAATGTCGCGGAGGCGTCCCCAATCCCAGCCACCCGTAATGGTTTGAGAACTGGGGGTGCCGATCATCATGTTTTTTATTTCCAGTGCTGCGGTAGAGGCAGCGTTATCACTGCTTTGATCACCCATGTATTGCCATGCGTCGGGCAGACTTAGTAGTCCATTTACATAAAGAGAAAGGTCGGTTTCTGTTTTAAAGAACAACTCCGGAGCGATGGCATCCTGTGGATATTGGTCCAGGAAGCCTTTTTTACAGGATGCGCCAATAAGCAGCATGCCGATAATAATATAGCTGGTAATTTTTTTCATGTTGCAATGTTTAAAAGGTCCGGTATTACAGGTCAAGATTTAATCCTACTGCATATTTGCGCTGGTAAGGATAGGCCCATCCATAGCCGTCTATGATAGATTCCGGATCCACATATTTTTTGATAGCCGAGAATTCAAAAACATTTTCGCCGGTAACGTATACGCGTAAACGATTAATATGATACCGTTTCGTCAGAGAAGCCGGTAAGGTATATCCGATGGTAACATTCTTGATACGCAGGTAAGCGGCATTCAGCATATATTTTGTTTGCGGAATATCCAGGCCTTTTCCGTTGTTGTTATCGGCCAGCCAGGATTGCAATACCGGGTAGTAGGAGTTGGTATTCGCATCGGCCAGCCCTGCTTTGATGTAAGACTCACTATGTTGCGCACGGGTAGCTTCGTTATCGGCAGTGGCGCGGTAGAAATCCAGGTTCCATGGATATACGTTGGCATAAGGTTGCTGATAAGGGCCCCAGAACAGGTAGTGATGCGGATAATAATCCATTTTGGCGATGCCCTGCATGAATACAGAAAGATCGATGCCATTCCAGTTCATGTCCAGGTTGATGCCGAAACGATAGTGCGGACTGGTATTGCCAATTACTTTCAGGTCTTTGGGATCTTTGGCAGAAAGGCCCTGTTCTATTTTGCCATTACCATCCAGGTCTTTGTATTTAGGCCATCCTTCTACAATTTCCAGTGCACCCCATGGAACGATGGCGCTTTCGTCCAGTTTTTTGGCGTCATCTTTACTCTGGAAATAGCCGTCATTGGTTAAGCCCCAGATTTCTCCGATGGTTTGCCCTTCCCGGTAGTTACTGAATAATTGCTGATCATTCGGGAAGCGGGTAATTTTAGTCTTATCATCCGACAATGTAAATTTCAATCCAAAATTTAATGGTTTGGCGGCTACATTAAAATCATTACGATAACCCAGGGTCATTTCCCATCCACGGGTGCTCAGGTCAGCCACGTTTTGCTGGGGAGCAACCGTTCCCAGTACGCCTGGCAATTCCTGTCGTTTGGTGAGCATGCCTAAAGTATTACGCACGAAATAATCAAAGGATGCCTGAAATCTATTTTGCATGAAACCCATATCCACGCCTACGTTGGCGGTAGTCACTTTTTCCCAGGTATAATTATTAGGATCTACGGATAATAAAGGAGCACCGGTAATAACGGTTTGATTGATTTCATTGCCTATCAGGTAGCTGGAATTCTTCGTCTTTAGTTGTTGCTGATATCCGAAATAAGGTACATTCTGATTACCCAGACTACCATAGGAACCCCTGAATTTGAGAGTAGATAATACAGGGGATAAGCTACGTATAAAGCTTTCCTCGCTGGCTATCCAGGCGGCAGACAAAGACGGGAATACGCCCCAGCGTTTGATGGCAGGGAAACGGGAAGACCCGTCGTACCGGCCATTGGCTTCGAGGATATAACGATCTTTGAAGGTATAATTAATTCTTCCGAATACACTCTGGATACCATAGGATTGATACTGTGTTCCTGCGGTAGCAGCACCACTGGTCAGGCCCAGATAAGGGAGAGAAGAGGAGATGATTCCCGTTTTTTGGGCACTGATTTTCTGCCATTGATAGCTTTCCTGGTTGTATCCTACCACTACGTTGATGCTGTGATTTTTGGCAATGATTTTATGATAATTGGCAAAGAGGTCGAACACATCGTGGTTAACAGTAGCGTTGTTTTCTGTTACCGCATTGTTACCGCCTTCCGTGCGAACATCATTAGGGCCATAGCCAATGTTATATTGTTTCTGATCGATATGGGACTTCCACAGTTCTCTTTGGAAACTCGCGTCACCGGTAATTTGCAGGTCATTGTTGAGCAGGGAAACCACTCCTCTGATCACGTCCTGGAATCCGAAGCGGGTGTCTACGCTGCGACCGCCGTCCACTAATTGGGCAGCGAGTCGGCCTGCACCGGTATTGGCCCAGGTGCCATCAGGATTCACGGCTACCTGTGTAGGTTGCAGATAGTATACATCTGTAATGTTGTTGGCAGGAGCATCTGCTTTTGTCTGGTAAACACTGAGGTTATTATCGAGCTGCAGCCATTTGATAGGTCGCATATTGATCTTGGCCCGCATGCCATAACGGCCCCAGTCATCTTTGGCCAGTTTATTCAATCCATTTTCTTTGGTGTAATCAGCTGAAATAAGATAAGAGATAGGCGCTTTTTTAGCTGTTTCCGCGCTACCACTCAGGGAAATACTATGGTATTGGGAGAAATTGTTTTTACTGAAGAAGTAATCATTCCAGTTATTGCTACCCATATAAGCCCACTTGGTAGGGTCGCTGGGGTCTACACGGGTATCCGGCAGGGAAGGATTGTCAGATCTTTCTTTTGCCCATTTGTAATACTCATCGGAATAGTTAACGTAATCCCAGGGGGTATTGTTAGTAGACGTTTCCAGTACGCGGGAATAGATGTAAGGGTCTGTTACCGCATCCGGCATGATGGTACGCCGTGACATCGCAAAATAATTGCTGTAGCTAACGGACTGTTTACCACCGGCGCTACCTTGCTTGGTAGTAATAAGGATCACGCCAAAAGAGGCCCTTGCCCCGTAAATAGCCGCCGAGGCGGCATCGCGTAATACAGAGATGGACGCAATATCGGCGGGATTGAGGCGTATCATATCGTCTGTAGCAGCCGTGATACCGTCAATGATGATCAGTGGAGCTACCATGCCACCGGTCTTGTCGGCGGCTATTGTAGCAAAACCACGGATGTTGATGTTTGGGGTCTGACCGGGCTTACCACCGCCATAACTGATATTCAGTCCGGGACTCAGGCCCTGTAAACCCTGCATCACATTGGCAATAGGCCTTGCTGCCAGCTGTTTACCGGAAATCTGATCTATTGCACCTGTCACATTTATTTTCTTCTGGGTACCATAACCTACTACAATCACTTCTTCCATAGAATTTTTGGAAGGCTCCATGGTCACCGTCAATGTTTCCCGGCCGTTGAGCGATACTTCCTGCTGGTCAAAGCCAATGTAGGTCAGCACGAGGATGGCATTTTCCGGCACCTTTAATTCAAAATTGCCTTTTTCATTGGTAATGGTACCAATGGTGGTGTTCTTTAACCGCACACTTACACCGGGCAATAGTTCGCCGGTAGGATTTACCACATGTCCTTTTACGAGGATATCCTTGCTGACAACGGCTGCCGGAGCAATCACAATCAGGTTATCGGACATCTTCCGGAAATGCAGGGAGGTATTGTCCAGTATTTTATCCAACACCATGTCAATACTCCAGTCCTTTACATCCAACGATATTTTGTGATTCTGCGGGAGATTATCATCGTTATAAACAAACCGGTAGTGGCTGTTTTTTTCCAGTACAGTCAGCGCTTTCTCCAGCTGTACCTGGGAAAGTTTAACCGTAATGGTGGATTGAGAGTGCACCTTTGCGCTTACATGTAAACACGCAACTGTGATGAGCAGCATAGAAAGCTTCATAAAAATCAACAGTTTATACAACTTCCGCTTAGGCGGAAGCCAATTGTCCACTGTACTTTTTTTCATACATTTGTTTTGTTGGTTAATTAATTGTTGATGGAAAGTTTACCCAATACAATGCTGTTAACCGATATTTACACGGGGAATGGTGCGAACATTTCCCGTTTTTTTTCGGTTAAAGCCTACGTGTTAAAGCTATTTGTTTACTGTTTGTTTACTGTGTTTTCGTGTGTTTTAGCCATCGATCGTTAAGTGAAATTTTTTTATTGGATCCATATTTTACCGGCTTCATCTTTATGCCAGGTGAATGATAACGTAGTCTCCAGTGCGTTCAATACCTGTTCCAGGCTTTCTGTTTCAAATACGCCACTGAAATAAAGTTGTTTTTTACGATTGTCTTTAAACCCGATTTCAACGCCATACCACTCTTCCAGCATAGCGGCTACTTTTTCCAGTTGCAGGTGTTTGAAGGCCAGTTTATTTTGTACCCAGGCTGTTTCCGTCAGGACGCTGTCCTGTACGGGGCTGAGTTTACTCTTATAAATGACGAGGGGTGGGGGCGTTGCCAGATTACTTTCTACCGGAGTAGCAGCCACCTGCACCGGGACGGTGAGTTTTTCATTTGGTTTGAGCGACACTACCTGGTTGCCGGCGTTTTCCAGCACTACTTCCACAGATCCCTGCACCAGCGCCGTCACGGCGCTATCTTCCTGTGGGTAGGCCCTTACGTTAAAAGAGGTACCCAATACGCGGATATGAAAGGTTTTGGTATGTACCCGGAATGGTCTTTCTGCGTCTGCGGTCACCACAAAAAAAGCTTCTCCTTCCAGTGTCACTTCCCTGGGTGCATGTAAGGCAAATTGTTTAGGATAGTCCAGTTTACTGCCGGCGTTTAGCCATACCCGGGAGCCGTCCGGTAAAAGGATCTGTGAGCGCATGCGCTTTTGAGTCACCATTTGTGCCAGTGGCGCCTGCGTGGTGGTTTTGGAAGCATACTTCCAATAGCCGCCAATGGCCAGCATCACGAGTACACCGGCAGCGATACCGCTGTAAAGCTTCCATAACCGCCGTGGCGCGGGCGCCTCCGTAGTGGGGATATCGGCCAATGCCTGCATGCGTAGCTGATGCTTTTCCAGCAACTGCTGCACCTGTTGCCCGCTATATTGCTTGCCGGCAGGCGTCCAGTTCTGCGCAAATACTTCCCGGATATAACTGGCATCAGGATATTGCTGCAATAGTTGCTGCAAGGTAGCTGCTTCGTCTTCCGTAAGTATGCCGGCCAGTTCGCGGGCCAGCAACGCGTACAATTTTTCCTGATCCATAGTTTCAGTTAAGGACAAATGAGGACCTCATTTTTTTGAGTAAATAGTAACATTTGTCCTTGCTACTATAAGAAGGACAAATAAAGCATGGAAAGTTCCCTAAAGAAAATTAAAAAAAGTTAAGAATCCAGCCGGAGATAAGTTTGGGCAGTTTCATCGGACAGGTCAAAGCGAATCGCCTGGGATATTTTTTTTACAGCAATCGTTAATTGGGCATCTACTGTTTTGGTGGAAATATTCAGGAGTTCCGCTACTTCCCGGTAACTGAGGCGGTCTTGTTTAATTAAACGGAATATCAGCTGGCAACGGGCCGGCAGACTGCGAATGGCCCTTTCTATTTTTTGTGATACTTCGGCAGATACCATCCCGCTTTCTGCTTCCGGTGCAATGGCCAGCATATCGGTATTTAAGTCATCCAGCGAATGATGCTGATGCCTTTTTTGCTGCTGCAGCGTATTGAGCGACAAATTTTTGGTGCTTACATACAGGTATACCACCGGGTTTTGTACATGCAATAAATCATGTCGCTTTTGCCATAAAGAAAGAAATACATCAGACACAATTTCTTCTGCCAGATGAAAAGAGGACACAATGGATGCAGAAAAGTGAATTAGCCGGCTACATAAGGTGATGTATAGTTCATTATACGCCTGAATACTATCATCATAGCAGACCCTTTGAAAAAGCGATTTAATCTGCTCATTTTCTCTCATGGCGCAAAAATATATAAAACGAAATAAGTCTGTTATTAACTGTTTGTTATGGTTTTGGTTGTTTGGCGATCGTTTACATTGTTCAACTGGCAGCAATATATACATTTTTTAGATTCCCCGGATATTCCGTTCCACATCGGAAATAAACGTTTTACTTATCTTTACCGCTAATAATGAATGAATCTCCATCGATAAAGCTCTCCGCACTCACCGGCAAAATTCAGCAGGCGCTTCACAGCGTGTTTGCTGAACAAACCTATTGGGTGGTAGCAGATGTTACCAATCATTCTTTTTATCAGCAAAAAGGATATCATTATTTTGACCTGGTAGAGAAAGACGAACATGCCGGTGGCATCGTGGCCAAAGTATCTGCCGTAGCCTGGGGCAACGGCGCCGTGAGAATTAAGGAATTCGAAATCGTTACGGGCCAGCAGTTTAAAAATGATATTCATGTACTCATTCGGGTATCGGTGAGCTATCACCAGGTGCATGGATTGCAAATCGCCTTGCTGGATATAGATACCAGTTTCACGGTAGGGTTGCTCGAACAGCAAAAGCAACAAACCCTGCTACGGCTTACGACCGAATGTGCGGATTTTGTACGCAAGGTGGGCGACCGCTATATTACGCGGAATAATCAGCTGCTGCTCCGCTCCGTGATACAGCGGCTGGCAGTCATTACTTCCGGTAATTCTGCCGGTTACCAGGATTTCAGGCATACACTGGAGCATAACCATTTCGGCTATACTTTCAAAATTGACAACTACTTCACCGTAGTGCAGGGCGAAACAAAAGCAGAGTTGGTACAACAACGTCTGATAGATATTTACAACAGCCAGGTACCCTATGATGCGGTGGTAATCATACGCGGTGGTGGCGCACAAACCGATTTTCTTATTTTTGATACGTTTATATTAGGCAGGGCGGTGGCCAAATTTCCCATCCCGGTGATTACCGGTATAGGACACCAGAAGAATGAAACCATCACTGATATGATGGCGCATACGGCAACTAAAACGCCTACGAAGGCGGCGGAGCTGATCATTGCGCACAACAGGAATTTTGAAGAAGCGGTGATAGCTATGCAGCAAAATATCCTGATCCGCTCCCAGCAACTGTTTTCCAGTCATTTTCAGGCATTGTCTTCCCTCAACAGCAGCATTATTAATCAAAGCAGAACCTTGTTGTCGAATCATAAGGAAGACCTGCACGCCTGTAAAAATGTAGTGTTACAACATTCGTCTGCGATGTTGCTGCATCGTCACCGGGAGCTGATAGGCGTATCCAATGCCGTGCTGCAAAGACCAAGGATCATGGTATCCAACCGCCTGAATGATTTGGATAATATCGTTGCCAATTTCCGGTCCTTTAGCCGGATGTATATACAAAGTAAGCGGGGGCAAGTGACGCATTACGATGCTTTATTTAAACTGATGAGTCCCGCCAATATCCTGAAACGTGGCTTTGCCATGATTTATCAGGATGGTCATATTATCAGCAATGCCACGTCCCTGCAGCCGGGCAGCCACATTAAGGTGGTGTTGCACGATGCATCGTTGCAGGCTACTATTACCGAAAAAAATATCACACATGAGCCAGGAACTGACATATGAAACTGCCTATAATGAATTACAGGAGATCGCGGAGGAAATAGAAAACGAAGCTGTTTCTGTAGATCTGCTGGCAGAAAAAGTGAAACGCGCTGCTATTCTGATAGAATTTTGTCAGCAGAAATTACGTGCCACCGAAGCGGAGGTCAATAATATTATTAAACAGATGGAAGGGAATAAAGGAGGGGAGAAGTAGCGGCTAAAATACTTCATTAATACCGAAGTAGAACCCAGCTTGATCCTTGCCTCTTCCATAGTCCAGGCGGATATTCACACGTTTTTTGAATTCCCAGCGGTAGCCGATGCCATAGCTGATGAGGGATTGATCGATGGCCAGTTCTCTGAATTCGTGAAATACATTACCGGCGCCCACCCAGGCTACCATACCGCTGCGGTTATAGATTTTTTGCCGGAGCTCCACCTGTCCGGTGATATAGCTTTTGTCGCGGAAGCGGCCTTCATAATAACCGCGTAAACGACTGGAGCCCCCGGCTTCGGCCATTAAACTCCAGGGTACTTCGCCGCTCCGTTCTTCTCCATACAGATCGGTGGCCAGTACGGCGCCTTTCCATAATTTTTTGTACCAGTCGAATTGCACGTCGTACTGTGAAAAGACGGCCTTATTCCCGAAGAAGGAGGGGAAGACGCGATAGCCCATGCGTACATAAATTCCCTTATAGGCATTGGGGATGAAGTCGCGGGTATCATATACCAGAAAAGGACCAGCGCCAATGCCCAGTATTTTTTCGGGCTGCATCAACGGTTTGCCGCCAACAGTATCTAGTTTCTTAACCTGTACATTCTGGATCTGGGCACAAAGGCCCGCGAAAAATTTACCATTTAGGTTAACGGAAAAATCGACGAGCATTTTTTCCGTGAGCTGTACAAATTCTGAGTAATGATCTTTGTCGTTGCCCGCGTCATACCCAATGCCCCAGTACTTATTGGGGCGCGAGCTAAAAGAGGCTCTGAGAGCCAGCCGGAACCGGTCGTGCGGGAAAATGGTAGTATTACTGATCCCGATTCCATAGAAACCTGTCATGGCCGCAGAGGCATAAACGGCTGCATTGGAAATAGGGAGCAGGGAATCGTTTTTATCTGTTTTGTATTGTGCCGCCATCATCACCGCCAGCCCAACACTCGTTTCCGGTGTATACATCGGGCCGCCTATGAAGCTGAGGTCTACCTTTTTTTTCTTCTTTTCTACATTGGTATGTTTAAGGTAGTACATGATATTGTCGAAGAATCCTCTGGGCGCGGATATAGTAGCCGTGGTATCGGCCTTGTCCTTCAACTGGGCCTGTAATACAGCCGGGGTTGCAATAAGGAGTAAAAACAGTTTGTATTTATTCATGTATGACAATGCAATGAATATAACACCATTTTTAGGAAATTGATTAGCAGCGAATGAAAAAGTCTGTCATGACGAATGGCAGCGCGGGAAAATGCCCGGCTGCCATCGTTTATAGGGATAACAAATTAATCAATAAATAATTGTGTCACGGCGGCGGTGTTGCGTGCCCATTCCCGGGTATACACTTCATCTGCCGTTGCGTGGTCAGTGACGGTTAGTTGTTGTGCCGCGGCTTTCACCATCAGCAGTTGTCCGATGCTTAGTTTGCTATCCAGTTTTTTCAGGATCGCTTTTACATTATGCAGGTCCAGTTGCTGTACTAGCTGTCCGTCGAAGGCCATTTCCAGCCAGATGATTTCTTTCGCCGCCACGTCCAGCACACCAAATACCAGTCCTTTCGTTAGTCCGCTGGTGATACGCATCATGTGCTGTACACAGGACGGGTCGTAGGCGACACCGGTTTTTTCGGATATTTTCATAGGATACTTGCTATCCATCCATCCTACCACCAGGTTAGGCGTAATAGCGCCCTGGCTGTAGGCATTGCAGGTAAAGGTCACATAACGGGCGCCGGCTTTTGCCAGTGCAGGAATATCTATTTCAATATATTCTGCTGTCCCGATTTTGTGCGGAATAGACCGGATATCGCCGCTATGTTTACACCCGGTGGTCTGTAATCTGGAAAAAGAACAGGTATCCACCTGTGTGTCGTACGCAATACGGCAGCTCAGGTCCATATCCAGGTGCTGGGCGGCTAAGCCTTGTCCCCATTGCATGAACAGGATGATTTTATCTCCGTCTGCTTTATAACGGGTACCCATCAACGCAGATGGCAGGTCCTGGATCTGTTCACTACGGTCGCCGATGGCGAGTGGTATTTTAAACAGTTCCGGTGCGATGTAGATGTTTTTCGCAGTAGTGGCTACCGCCGCGAAACGTTTCGTCATCGCCAGCAGGCAAAGTTCGGTGACTGCCTTTTGCATATCGGCCAATTGCGCATCGTCGTACATAGATAACAGTTGGTTGGCTGGCACTTTTTTGCTCACACCTCCCAATGGTTTCACGGCACGGGTCACTGTTTTATCGAAATAATAGTCTGCATACATCTGTAGGGTAAACAACAAACGTGCAGGTATTTTATCCAGGATGGTGGCAAAAGCGGCTGTCACCGGCGCTGGGCCAAACCACAGCATGTTGGCAAACAGGGAGCGGGCAAACAAGCCCGGACGCTGCTTTAACAAGCACATAGTGCTGTCGGTATCGTAACGTAAACGGAAGTGTTGTACCTGTCCTTCCCATACGGTGTAATCCTGGCGATAGAATTTATCTATCACGGTACGTAATTTTTCCAATCCAGGGCGCTGGCTAAATTCAGCGAGGCGCAGGGCACGGATGAAGCGTACCCACATTCCCCGTTTAGGATGCATGATTTCACACATTGCTGTCGCTTCCATATTAATGTTGTTTATCCACCGGGCCACCATTAATCCTTCCTTACGGCTGTATTTCAGCTTCAGGGCTATCACCGCGGTTATAGTATCCGTGCAGGTACCCGCATGTAATTGCGACTTGTTTTTTGTTTGTCGCTCTACAATTGTTTTGGGTGCAATCAACTGCAGGAAGCCGGTATGTTTATACCACAGGTAACGAAGTATATCCGTAGGCGTAGTAAACAACGTGGTGGCTTTGTCCGCCTCCTCTCTGGCAATCAATATATCCACCACCGCTACCATGGTTTCTTTCATGCCGATCTTTACTTCCTTTAATGGCAAGACAGACAACAATGCTTTCAGGCTATCCATTTGGGTAGCATCCAGTGCGGTTTTGGATGAGAGTAAGTCTTGCAGGTATGCCGCTGCTGCTGCAGTGTCCCACAGGTCCAGCACCCGTATTTTACTATTTTGACCAAAGTTTTCTATGGTACCTGCTTCAAAAGGAGTACCGCAGAATGGGCAACCATTATATTTTTCCAATGGAAAGGTGTGTGGCGGAATATTATGGCCGCAGCGTAGTATGGTTCCTCTACCCTGAAATACCGTGTTGAAGTAAGTAAGTATATAATCAGCCACCGTCACATTTACCGGGATCTCCCAGTCTTTGATCAATGGGGTCCAGTTTTTATTTACGCCCATTATTTCCCGGAAGTTTTCCAGTATAGTTGCCTGATAAGCCGGTGTGGTATGATTCAACGCATGCAGCAATGGTTCGGATACCCCAAAGCCCAGCTTCGCCAGATTAGCTACCAGCAAGCCGGTAGTAGGGGGCAGATAATGTTTGTTGTGTTGGATAGTGTTTTCAGGAATAAAAACTGCCTGCTGACGTAAACCTACTTTTAATAAAGTGTTCATGATAATAGTTATTAATAATCAGATAATTTTGTTGCTCTTTACCTAAAAAAGAGAAGTAAGCAACAATTGACCTCGATATAGTAAAGCAGGCTGGATTCGAACCTGCACCCCCCGTATCCCTGGAGAGAAGTAAGTCTTAATTGACCTGTTGGTAATTTTAAAACTTCTATTACGGTGCGCTACCATTGCGCTACTGCTTTTCCATCTTCGGCGGTAATGGTGAGTGTTCATTTGGAGTGTGTTTGAAGTAACACTTACTTGACCGCTTCCGATGACACAAAGATGCAAGGGTAAGTGCGCAGCATACTTGCGTACTTAAAATTTGTTTAAAAAAATATTTTAAATAAATGATAACCAGTAATTTGTGAGATAATTATTTTTTGAGAAGGTATAAGTGCGCACGTAGAATGCGTAGTAATTTGTTTTCTTTGTATAAAAGTCGTGTATGTCCATCAATAAACTGGCGTTGATCCGGTATAAAGCCATCGATGATTGTTTACGTAACCGCTATCGCAAGTGGACCCTGGAAGATCTGATAGATAAAGTAGCGGATGTATTATATAATACAGAAGGGATCAGCTCCGGTGTGAGCAAGCGAACCATTCAGGCGGATATTCAGCTGATGCGCAGCGATAAACTGGGTTATAACGCGCCTATTGAAGTGAAGGACCGTAAGTACTATTGCTACAGCGATCCTGCCTATAGCATTACCAATGCGCCTATTAACGACGGAGATGTAGATAAGATGAAGGAAATCGTAGCAGTGCTCAAACAATTTAATGGCTTCAGCTACTTCGATGATATGAGCGATATGATTGCCCGGCTGGAAAATAATCTCTATAAGTCAACCGATACACACCGCAACTGTATTCAGTTTGAAAATAATCATCAGCTGCTGGGACTGGCCCATATCAACCCGCTGTACCAGGCTACCCTGCACCGTAAACCATTGCTGATAGAATATAAATCGTTTAAAGCCACCAAAGCGCAGGAGCATATCTGCTATCCATACCTGTTAAAAGAATACCGCAACCGCTGGTTTCTTCTTACCCGCATCAAACATTCTCCACAGCTCACCACCATGGCGCTGGACAGGATCGTGAGCCTGCAGGAATTACCCAAAGAAAAATTTATTGACTACGATGGCATGCCCTTCGAAGCATACTTTGATAACCTGATAGGCGTGACTAAATCAGAGAAAGATGTGGCACATAAAGTAGTACTGGAGATAGATAAAAAACATGCCCCTTATGTGTTGACGAAACCACTGCATCATTCCCAACAGGTGCTGAAAACAGGCGCCGACAGTACCATTGTCAGCATTCAGGTGGTATTGAACTTTGAACTGGAAAGAGAAATTATGGGATTTGGAGAACACATGAAAGTATTGTCCCCCAAATCCCTGGCCTCGCGCATCGCCAAAAGGTTTTTGCTCGCCGCGCAAGAGTATGAATAGCTTTTAGCTTTTAGCTTTTAGATTAGAGCGAATGGTTAATAGCTAATAATAGCAGTTAATCTAACAGCTAACAGCTAAAATAGCAGTTAATCTAAAAGCTAACAGCTAACAGCTAAAAGCTAATAGCTAAAAGCTAACAGCTAACCGCTAACCGCTAACCGCTAATTTTATGGTATACCGTGGTATCCGACGCCAGCAACGGTAAACGATAGCCCCCGGTATCGACCGTCAGTTTAGGTAAATGCTTCCGCAATTCCTGCACCGCCATTGGTTTTACGCCTGCCTGGAATAAGTAGACCTGTTGTAGTTTTTTATTTTTCTGGAGAGACAGCAAAGCCTCATCTGTCACTGCAGTTCCTGCCAGATTAAGATAACGCAATTCTGTACAGGCATTCAGGGCAGTCATGCCGCTACCCTTTATCGCGGCATTTCTCAGGTCCAGCCGCACCAGGTGTGTGAACTTGCCTAATACGGCAAACGCACTATCCGTTACCCGGGTACCGGATAAACTGAGCCACACCAGCTGATCTTTCAATGGCAGCAACAACTGCATATCGGCATCGCCGAAAGCCCCTGCATTGATACAATCTACGTTTACATAATTGCTGCCGCTACCTACCGGCAATACTTTTACGCCTTTCGCTTCCAGCGCGGCAATGTGTTGCGCGCTGACAGCTGCTACCTTGCCTTCCGGAATAAACTCCTGTTTATCTATTGGGGTAGGAGGCTGCATACCTTCCAATACCATCACCATCATCGGCGTCTTGGCCAGTTCTTTCACGGTTTTGCCCGTAGGCGCACCCTGTGAAATCCACCAATGCAACAGTTCCAGCTCCTGCGGCGTCACCGCTGGTTTGCCCCTCGGTGGCATACGATGGTCGTTTTCTTCCGGTAACAGGAGTCGCTTGAATAACTCACTTTCTTCCGGCATACTGTCTTTCAATACGGGACCATGTTCGCCACCTTTGCGGATCAGTTCCACCGATTCCAGTCGCAGCCCACCTTTCAGCTTTTGCTCATTATGACAACTGTAACAACGGTTCACTAATACGGGTCTTACCAGGTCTTCATACAATTTGGCATCGCCAATATTCGTATACGCGGCAACGTTGTTGGCGGATTTATTCAGGCCCGTGAGCTGCCGTAATCCGGCAGGCATGGCCTGTGTGAGGTAATCGTCGCCGTGGGTAAGACTGCCGCCATAATGTCCTGCTGCACTCAGCAGTAATATCATGAGCAATGCGGCGGGTACCTGCAGGCGGTGAAAACGGTTTTTATTTTTATTGAGTTCCAGCAGGTATAGCACCGTGCTGATAACGGCTACGCCTATACCGAGATATTTATGCGTGAGTAATAGGTTTTCTTCATAGCCACCATCCAGGGAAAGCAGGTAGCCGGTAATACAACTGGCGATAGCAGACAAAGCTGCGGCCAGTAATATAGTCGGCAATGCTGACTGGAGGTGACGCCATTTTTCCCGGCGGGCCAGCAGTGTCAGAATACAGGCGATCAGTAATATGCCAATGGGCAAATGAACCAGTAAAGGATGGGAGCGCCCTATAAACATACTCCAGCTGCCGGTGCTAATCAGTAATTTCATTGTTTGCTATAACGTTGTTTAAGCTGCTTCATCATATATACATTGATATCCCATTGATCCGCTACCGGTTGACGGGTATACGGTAAGGTAGGCAGATAATCTGCCGGGCCAAATTCCGTGAGGAAAGTCAGTGGTTTACCGGCGGCCTGGTGTTTTTGCACCACCTGGTCCCACCAGGCGAAATGTGCTTTCACGGCGCCTTCCCATTCTGGTGCGCGCGGATCATTTACCTGCGGGCCTTCCGGATGGCCAATACGTGCATGTATATGTGAAGCGCGATCCAGTGCTTTGGCTACCGTGGCCGTCTGGTCCTGCAACAATGATTCGTGTACATTGCACCAGTGGGAGATGTCCAGCGTTAACCGCATATCAGGTTTTGCTTCAATAAATTTGCGGGCTACATGTGCAGCAAAACACATCCGCGACCGGTGCGTTTCGTGATATACAGGTATACCCGATTGTTTCGATATCCGAATCGTCATATCTATCAGGGCACCGTTTTGTTCGAACGTAAAATAGTCCCTGCCGGAATGACAATTAATATACAGTGGTTTTATTTTGCTATTGCTGGTGGCGGCTTTTAGCGCCGTTTCAAATTGCTGCGCATGTTTCGTATAGTCGCTGTCGTAGCCGGCACATAAGTATCCTACCTGCAGGTCATATTTCGCCAATGCCGCAAATAGTTCGTTTTGCGCGGTGGTTTCTGTAGGCCACCATATTTCCATGCCATCATATCCCGCATGCTTTGCATCGCGGCAAAAATCATCTATACTGCCGTTATAGCCCCAGTTGGTGGCTAAGACGATTAACCGGAAGCCTTCCTTTGCAGGGGTGCCTGCCGCAGCAAAGGCGGGGAGGGACGGTAAACATAACGCAGAAGCCAGTATGGCCGATTGTTTCAGAAAATTTCGCTTGTGTTGATCCATGTTTAGCTTAATATGGGTGTAATTACTTTTCCTCCTGTATCTGTTAACCGGAAAGGACGGCCCTGGAATTGATAAGTCAGTTTTTCATGATCGAAGCCCAGCTGTTGCAGGATGGTCGCATGAATATCATTGATGGCAACTTTGCCTTTGACAGCAGAATAGCCTATTTCATCGGTTTCGCCGTAGGAATATCCTTTTTTGATACCAGCGCCGGCCATCCACATGGTAAAGGCTTCTACGTGGTGATCACGACCCATGAAAGGCATGTCTTTACCATCTCTGTTTTCCTGCATCGGGGTACGGCCAAATTCGCCACCCCATACTACCAGCGTTTCGTCTAACAAACCACGTTGTTTCAGATCCTGCAGTAATGCGGTAATAGGGCGGTCAATTTCACGGCATTTATTACGCAGACCGAAATCAATAGATCCGCCTTCATCGGTACCGTGTGTATCCCAACCCCAGTCGTACAACTGTACAAAGCGTACACCTTTTTCTACCAGCTTGCGGGCCAGCAAACAGTTGTTGGCAAAGGATTCTTTACCAGGCTGTGTGCCGTACATTTCGTGGATGTAGTCCGGTTCGTTGTTGATGTTCATCACCTCCGGTACAGAGATCTGCATTTTATACGCCAGCTCATACTGGGAAATGCGTGACAGTGTTTCCGGATCGCCGAAGGCGGTATATTCTTCTTTATTTATTTCGTTGATGGCATTGATGGATTCTTTGCGCAGGTCCCTGCTCATGCCGTCCGGGTCGGTGAGGAACAGTACAGGTTCGCCTTTGGTTCTGCATTGTACACCCTGGTATACAGATGGCAAAAAGCCGCTGCCCCATACACTCTTACCGGCATCTGGTGTTTTACCACCGGAAGTCAGCACCACAAATCCGGGCAGGTTATCGTTTTCAGAACCCAGTCCGTACGTCACCCAGGAGCCGGTGCTCGGGCGTCCCAGTCTCGCGCTGCCGGTTTGCATAAGTAACTGTGCCGGGCCGTGATTGAACTGATCTGTTTGTACTGCTTTCAGGAAACTCACGTCATCAGCCATGGTAGTGAAATGTGGCAGGTGATCAGAAATCCATGCCCTCGATTCGCCATGCTGATTAAATATGGCCTGTGGTCCCAGCATTTTAGGAACGCCTCTGATGAAAGCAAATTTTTTGCCTTCCAGCAGGGAGGCTGGACACAACTGGTTATGCAGTTTTTGCAGTTCAGGTTTATAGTCAAATAACTCCAGCTGGGAAGGTGCTCCTGCCATGTGGAGATAAATTACGCTTTTGGCTTTGCCGGGAAAATGAGGCGCTTTGGGTGCCATCGGGTTACCGCTGGCATCTACCAATGTTTTGCTACTGCTGCTGCTACCGCAGCTGGCCAGGAAGGAGCCGAGTGCAGCAGCACCCAGTCCTGTAACACAATCCTTCAGAAAGTGGCGCCGGGTAAAAAAACGCAGCGTAGTATCGTTAGCTTCCTTTATCAGTCTTACATGTTTGGTCATACTGCTTAGGATTTAGTTAGGAATTCATCCAGGTTCATAATGGCATTGGCGACTACTGCGAGGGCAGCCAGTTCGGCCTGTTGCGGTTCATTGTTTTTGCTTTGCAGCAGTTTCATGGCAGCGTTGGGGTCCTTGCGGAATTCCTTCAGCGCCTGCGTATACAGTGTTTGTAGTACTTTCAGCTTATTATCGGGCAGCGGTTTGTACATAGCCGTTTGATAACCCCAACGGATACACGCATCAACATTGTTATTGCCGTTTTGCTGCATATGCTGCGCCAGGGTGATGGCGGTTTCCATATATACCGGATCATTCAGCGTTACCAGTGCCTGTAACGGTGTGTTGGTGCGGATACGGCGCTGCAGACAAACTTCCCGGCTGCTGCCATCAAAAGAGATCATGGAAGGGTAGGGACTGGTGCGTTTCTGGTAAACGTACACGGCTCTACGATATTGATTGCCATCGGTGGCTTTGTTCCAGGTGCCGCCATTGTATACGGTTTGCCAGATATTATCCGGCTGGAAAGGCATCACACTCGGACCATGCAGCTGCCGGTTCAATAAACCGCTGACGGTGAGTGCCTGGTCTCTTACTTCCTCTGCGGTAAGGCGGAAGCGGGAACCTCTTGCCAGCAGGCGATTGGAGGGATCTTTTTCCACTAGCTCCGGGGAGGCATTGGATGTTTGTTTATAGGCTGCCGATAACACAATTTCTTTTAGCAATGGTTTCATATGCCATTTATAATCGTGCATAAACCGGTAAGCCAGGTA
>NZ_DATCVJ010000527.1:0-5278 GCF_036566945.1 Chitinophaga sp.
TCGACAACAAACCATATAATTTTAATTTCAGCAACCGCTCCAATGCATATGCTACTTTCCTGGTGGCCAATATCTATCATCCTGCCAGGGGGCAGGATACAAGCACTCAGAACAATAGCACCGTTACACAGCGGGAAAATATTCCGGTAGCCAGTATCCCCGTCAACACCGCCGATATTATACTGGAACTGAGAGATACCAAGGTGCAGGACGGCGACAGCATTTCCCTGTCGCTCAACGGCCAATGGATCACTACCGGCTTCCCTGTGAAGACAGCGATGCAGGAAATCCGGATCCACTTGCAACCGGGAGAAAACATTTTACTATTTACCGCCGATAATCTGGGCGCTATTCCGCCCAATACCGCTGAACTGCGGATCCGCTATGGCCGCAAATCTAAAACGTTCAACCTGAGTACAGATATGCGCAGGAATAATGAGATCAAATTGATATTGGAATAGGTACTGGATAACTTCATTTTTCAGACTACAAAAATCAACATATTTCATAGCTTTGCGGCAGTAGCATTTTAAACTTAACCTTATACTATGGGATTCTTTTCGGGCCTGTTGGGCAACGCGGGCGAAGTGAGCCAGGAGCAATTAATGACAGATTACGGTAAACTATTGATCGATAACGAAACCATTGAACTTGGTTTTAAATTGATCAGGGATACTTTTATTTTTACGAATAAACGGTTAATCCTGATCGATAAACAAGGGATTACCGGTAGTAAAACAGAATACCGCAGTATTACCTATAAAAGCATATCCCGCTTTAGTGTGGAAACAGCCGGTACTTTTGACCTGGATGCGGAACTGAAGATCTGGATTTCCAGCGAGGCCGTACCCAGCATAAAGAAGCAGTTTAATAAATCCGTGAACGTGTATGATGTGCAGAAGGTACTGGCTTTTTATGTGTTGAATTAATGCGTTGAAAATACGGCAAAGCCGCTTGCTTGTTTAGATGGCGGCGGCCTTTCTATACCGGCTAACGGTAAAGGCTATGCTATTTTTATCTACCTATTTTACTTATCTATGGAACAAAACTCATCTACTATTTTTGATAATGAATTTATCGAGGAAACATCTATACGTCGCCGGGACCATATGGGACTGGGGTTGAAAATATATGTGTGGGTTTTTCTGATAACATCTGTTTTTGCATTACTCTCGTCGTGCTACGCCTTAGTACACTTTTGGGAATTGGTAAAAAAAGATAACACCTTATCAAGTTTCAGTGGATTGCTTTTTTCCACTATACTCTTTCTATCCAGTCTTTTTATATTGCTCGAAAAGAAATGGGGTATTCTTTTCGCAGTAACTGTCCTTGGGATTTCTTTTTTAATTGACATCTACTCTCTCATCACTTTATTAATCCCCGATACAGATTTTATTTCAGAGATGATAAGTATTTTCTGGTGTGTAGTGAAAATTCCTTACTTCATATTGTTGCTCCGGATAAAAAAAGATTGGGAAACAAAAGCGTTTTCCGCTAAAGAATTGCGGGCAAACAAAAGCAATTCGTAAAAGCAGCTTCCATACGCACCAGTCCCGATACAACAAAGGCAGCGCTTACAACAACCCTTGCTGACTCGCCACATTTATCAATGCCGCCACATTTCTTACCTGAAATTTCTGGATCAGATTTTTCCGATGCGTTTCTATGGTCAGCGGACTCAGATTAAGTTGTTGTGCGATGTCTGGCGTTGTTTTACCATCTGCTATTAAATGTAGTATTTCCTTTTCTCTTTTTGTGAGTTGCGGCGTGCTTTTTAGTTCGCCCACGGAAGGGCGTGCCATAATTTCCCTGACGGCTTTGCTGAAGGTGATCAGGCCGCTCATAGCTTCCCGGATGCAGGCGATTAATTCTTCCGAGGAAATGTTTTTGAGTAAGTAGCCGGTGGCGCCGTTCTGAATCATTTGTAGGATCATGCTGCGCTCGGAATGGTTACTCAGCGCCAGCACATGCGTGGCGGGCGACATCTCCTTAATAGTTTTGCAGAGCTCTATGCCGTTTACATCCGGCAGGGTAATATCGAGTAACAGCAGATCTACTTTATTTTCCTGTAAGAAGGAAATAAAATCGGTTCCGGTAGTAAAGCTGCCCGTAATAGTGATGCCATTTACATTTGCCAGGAGTCTTTGCAGGCCCTCCAGCACAATAGGGTGGTCATCTACGATAGCGATGGCGGTATTTTTAGTTAACATGTAGTTCTATATTTATGGTGGTTCCTTCGTTGGGCACGGAATCTATTTCAATTTTCCCTTTCAGAAAACCTACCCGATTTTTGATATTGCTCAGGCCAATACCTTTTGCCGGGATATCCTGATCGAAGCCTTTACCATCATCTTCCTGGGTGATAAAAAACAGGCCGTCGTTCTGGCTGCATTGCAATATGATATTACTGGCCTGTGCATGGCGAACAGCATTGGATAGTAGTTCCTGTACAATGCGGTAAATATGGATTTGTACTTCTTCCCGAAGGGTATCTTCAATATCCAATGCCTGGAAATCAATATGTGTGGTATCACTCATTAATGATTCACAAAGATCTTTTAGCGCAGTGGTTAACCCGAATTTAAGCAGGTTGACCGGCATCATGTTATGCGCAATGCGGCGCAGTTCTGTAACGGAGTTATCGAGTTGCAGGGTAATCTTTTCGAGTTCAGTCCGTTGATCAGGGGAGTAAGTGTCTTCAATTTGTGCGGACAAATTTATTTTGGCGCCCGCTAACATGCCGCCCAGTCCATCATGCAGGTCACGTGCCAGCCGCCGGCGTTCCTGTTCTTCTCCCTGCAATACTGCCTGACTGAATTGCAATTGCTGCTGTTGTTCTATTTCGTGCAGGTGTTGCTGATAGCTCTGTTCTTTTTGCACCAGCAGCTTTTTATTGCTCCGGTAAATAACGAGGGCAAATATCAGTACCACCAGTAAGAAAATACTGGCAGATCCCAGCAGCCAGGCCACCAGCCGGCTATTTTTCGCGGCCAGCGATTCCTGTATCTGCCGGTCTTTCAGCGAATTGATTTCTTTTTGTTTCTCTGCATCCCTGAATTTTATTTCGAGGGCATGCACATCGTTTTTCAACTGACTTTGCGACACGCTGTCACTGAGTTCACTATAACGTTTCATCCATTCATAAGCCGGCGCCCATTGTTTCAGTCCTTCGTAAGTGGCTGCCATGCCGTAGTACAGCTGTAGCCGGTTAGTAGCCATAGACATCATCACCGGCTGCTTCATCAGGTACGTTAATACCTCTTTGGCGGGGATATAACTTTTATCATTATAGTAGGCATAAAATTTTTGCAGCAGCAGCCGTTGCTCTTCATAGTCCAGCCCAAGTTTTTTCGCGAGCGCAACACCTTTGTCCAAACTGGCCAGGGCATTTTTAAACTTTCCTTCTACTGTAAAATACATTCCTTCTGCAGCGTAGTAGTCGAGGTAATATTCTGAGTCGGGATGGGCCGCCAGTAAAGGATACATGCTATCCAGGGCCGCCCGGGCATTTGCATTTTTTCCGGATAGGGAATAATTTTCGGCGATGGTATGCCAGGCATCCATCAGTTCCGTCGGAGAAGGATGCACTGTTTTTAATACCTCAATAGCCTGTAGACAATAAGTTTCAGCCTTATCGAATTGGCCTGCATTTTTAAATATAATAGCCAGTCCCAGGTAGTTTTTTCCCAGCAATATCTGGTTGCCGGATTGCCGGGCAAAGGGAATAGACTTGTTCAGTATAATATCTGCAAATGCTTTGTAATTGTCTTTCTGTTGTTGTATTCTTCCGTATTCATACCAGGCTTTAGCCCGGAACAGATAGGATTCCTTTGTTTTGAAGCGGCTCAACAGGGTATCCGCCAGCATGTATTTTTCCTGGCTTTCGTCCGGATGATTTTTAGCCAGCAGATGACCTTCATAGTAGTAATAGAGTGCCTGCAAGTAGGGTTGCTTTTTACTATAGGGGGCGCCTTCCTGCAGGAACTTCATGGCTTTGATGGTATCTTTTGCCGCCCAGAAATCGGCCAATGCAAAACTGGCCCTGGCCCGCATACTATCGGAGCCGTCTTGCAATAATACTTTTTCCAGGCTGTCGGTGGGCGACGTCCCACTTACATGTATTTGACCCAGGCACCAGTTATTTGCTATCAATAAGAATAGAAGGAAAAACAGTCTTCTCATACCGGAAAAATAATAACTATTGCGGATACATCGTACCCTTTGCAAAAAATACCTGGAAACAGGTAGTCATAAAACCGGGTTTACCGGTATTGTCTGGCGTGGGTGTTGGTTTTAATTTTGTGCCTGTACTGTTGAATGTTAGCCATATTCATATCAGAAAAACAGGGAAGCCGAAAACTGTAGCATCAAATAGAGTAGGCATGCTATCAATACACAATTATGAAATTACTTAAAAAAATTTTGATCCCCGCGTTGTTGTTGGCGACATTATTTAGCGCCTGTAAAAAAGACGATAATGATAACGCACCCGGAAAAACCTCCCACAAAGTGGTATTTAAAGCCGTTGGCTCTACAGGAGTGGATTTAAATGTGGTAGTTTACGGATATGACACGCAGCTTACCAGCAATAGTGGTCTTAGTGGTAACACCTGGACCAGTCCTGAAATCAATGTTCCGGCATCTGCTATTAACGCTGGTATCACGATCGACGGCATCGGTACATCCAATACCTCCACACTGAAAGTACAGATTTATGTAGATGGTCAGTTAAAGAAAGAGGGAACTTCGAGCGGTCCGGTACTGGCGGCTACTGCACAGTATAACTTTTAAAATAGGGGCATCAGTGCTTGTGCTGATGCCTTGTCATATGGACCAAACAGGAAGAAGGCATTGGGTTTCCGGTGCCTTCTTTCGTTTTATTACTGCCAGTTAGAGATGTGTTTACATGTTAACTCCCTTCAATAGTTTCCACTTAGGCGAATGATAAATAGTATCCCGTTTTATATTTTTATTATCCGGGAGATAGCAATAAAATTGTCGCTTTTTAAGATCGCCGATATAGATGAAGGGCACGAAATAATTTTGTTCGTTTGTAGTGCCAACCAATATAAACGTGCTATCCGATATCCAGGCTGCCTCTTCGAGAAAAGAAGATGACCCCATGAACAGCAGGCGGATTGTTTTTTTACTGGCGTAGTCGCCCAGCAGGAGGTACTGATCTACATCGGTAGAAATAGTGACCTGCTCTTTTCCATTACTGCGCAGGGTATCAAACACAATTTGACCACTATAGAAATCGAGGTAGTTTTTTTTACCA
>NZ_DATCVJ010000528.1:0-8545 GCF_036566945.1 Chitinophaga sp.
GGTAATGGTGATATAGATGCAGGCACGAAGTCGCGGATCGCCAGGTAACAACAGGGAGAAATAGCTTGTAAAATAAAGTAATAATCCTGCCAGCACATAAACGCAGACACTGCTGAATTTTACTGTTTCATCTTTCCTGCCTTGCGCCCCTAGTAGCGTTATGCCTAAGAATCCGAGCGCAATTAATTTTGATTTTAAAAAATAAGAGAATAGTCCGGTTTTAGCAATATTTGCCAGCAGCCGGTCCGTGATATCTGATGTTAGCTGCCAGTCGTGGAATGCAGTATAGCAGTAATAATAAAAGTGCATGACTAAAATAGTCAGGCTTATCAATCTGGTAAGGTCCAGAATCTTACGAAGACCCTGTTCGTTTTCTCCGGTACGCATAACTCACTTCCTCCATTTCTCTCTCAGCACGTACGCTGGTTAATGTTTAATTGTTTATGGACGGGCGTTTCCGTCTTTTTTTCTTATTGTTCTGCTCCGGTCCCTGGAAATTATATTCCGGCCCGATAAGCTGTTCGATGATCTTTCCTCCGGCTCCATTTTCAGTCTGAATACTCAGGTTTGGTTGTGGACCTGTTTGTAGCCCAATCGGATCAGTCACGATTGGTATTGCCTGGAAAGAAGCTGTGTCCTGGTGATGGCGGACCGATGAAGTCAGCGAAGGCTTGTTTGCTTTTTGGCTAAGTGCAGCCGCACTGTATCCTTTGCCCAGGGAGCTACCATTGTGAACCGTTTTAGAGGTGTGATCCACGAAGGTGATACCATACAATCTGCCATCCTGATTTACCCTGCGAACAGAGGAAATACCTTCTTTCTCCAGAGATCTGAATAAGTCTGCCAGTGAAGCCCCCGGCTTTTGCTGAAAGTGCCAGTCTATCAACGTTTTTATACGTTTACCATGCGGCTGTTTCAGAATATTTCCTTCCTGGAACTTTTTTTCCAGATAAGCCAATGTTGGCCTGAAGTAGATGGAGCTGGCCTTAATGGGTTTCCCGATCTTGTTGCCGTTTTCGTCCAATACCCGGTATAACAGACCGTTATTGCGGAATACGCGGGAGTTATCCTTACAAGGATCAGCATACACGTTACACAACCCAAGTATAGCATTCAGTTCGGTAAGTGAGCTGTACTTATAGGTATCTACAACGTTAGCCAGCACATTGCTGATGCCGCGTTTGGTTTCACTTTTGCCGTATAACACTTTTTCAAGGTGAAGCGTGGGTATAAAAAATTGCTTTTCTTCCGGATGGTCGGCCGCCTTTGCCAGTCCATATTCAATTTCAATATCCCTCCTGGCTGGATCAGACTTATCCCTGCCCATATTGTGTGTAGGGATTCGCTTGCCTGTTTCCTGAATCAAATTAGTAACGATATGGATATGCGGCAGTACTGTATCTGAATGCCGATATAGCAAGTATGGTTGATTGCCCATACCTATTCTTTTCATATAATCGTTTCCGATATTACTCATCAAGTCATCGTTTAAATTATCGGTAGGATGAAAATTGAGGATAATGTGGATGGCATTCTTACTGGTGCGGGTATTGAGTTCATTTAAATCGGTAAAGCGACTGAGTTTATCGTAAAAACTAAGATGTTCCTTCTCCTGTAAGAAGTTGCCAGCATAGAGTAGCGCCGCTGTTCCTGCCTGTACCTTCTGCTCATTATAATTCAGCATTTTGCCGATGTTGGCTGTGGGTTTACCTATTTCTGCATACATTGGCCGTAAATTTTTTCCAGTTGAAGTAGGATGCTCTTTGTGAATTCAAGTAGTTGCTGCTGACGTAAGTCGTTGGATAAAATCCAGGTGAGCATTTCTGGTATGTCCTTCACAGTATGTAATTTTTTCACAGCCTGGTTATAGTTGTTCCCTATAGCCGTCATCTCGTTTTTTATCGCAATCAGGGCTGACAATATTTCATCTGCTGATTGATTACGGTACTTCATTACCACCGGCTTTTTTAACAATACCTGTCTTGCATACTGGCTCAGATTACGGCAGGTAGTCTGCTGATATTGATTATATATGGTATCATATTCCGCAGGTTTGGTGCGGATACTTATCCATTTCTTTGGTGTCTTCTCCATATAGGTAATTTTTAGTCTTGAAAAATCCGGCGAGTTCCGAGCCGGATTAGCACTATACCCCGCCGACTTTGGAGGCAGGGCGAGATCCCGTTGTGCAACAACGGTACATCTCGCCGGGTGCGGGTACCGGCACCCTGATCTGTCTTCCTGAATGAAATTCAGGGTTGATAAAACCTCGTCTTTGATCTTTGGATATATTGAGGTGTCCTATATCGTCACAAATAAAATCTGGTATTTCAGGAACCGACGCACAGGAGTAAATGAGAAAGGGGGGCGTCCTGGAATATGCAGTAACAAGCTATATCGCGGATTCATGGCTTAGGTATGTAAAAGCTGCTAATCTGTCAGCCTGTAGCCTACTATGCCTGCTTAGTTTGGAGGCTACCAAGTTTGTTCTTATCATCTCTTTCCCGTTTTTCGGATGCACAAAATCATTATCAGAACAAAGCTAACGTTGCACGCTTTATGAAATACCACCTGTGCAGATTCAATACAGGCTTGCAATACAGTTAATATTTACATTTGCTTTCAGTAACCAAATATGCAATGTGATGAATGAAAATGTGAATACTTTCTTACAGGCCTTAGATGCCGGATATGAGCCACGGGAATATTTATATGAGGCTCACTATCTACCCATAGGCGATGTATGCGCGTTGCTGGATTTTAAAATCTGGACAAAGAATGCAGCTGGTATAACCTGCTTTTTAAGCGAAAATGATACTGGGAAAAAATTCAGGTTAACTGTATTCCGAAGGAAAGACAATCATGAGTACAAACTTGATGATGGCATAGTAGATTTTAGGAATTGCCCTGTCGGTACGCTATATCATTTAGTGACAGAAAAAAATGGAAGTGGGAATATAATGTTGCGTAGGGCTACAATAGCGAGTAGTTAGTTGCTAGTACGTATAAGTAGTGAGCTATTGGCTTCCGGAGATATTAATGGTTTTTCGTAGTTACAGTTGTAGATAAGGTGTTCCGGGCATTCCTGCCCGGATTTTTTTTTGTACGGAAGTCATCTTTTAAAATATGTCACAACGGCCTGCCCTTCGGGACAGGCCGTTAATTTCTTATTTACAGGAAGCACGATAACTTCATGCTTCCTGTAACGTAATAGTGAATTTTATAAAAATCCCTGATCTTTAATATTTTTAAGCCATAAATTGGCCAAATTACAAATATCATTTTGCCACTTGGGATGGTAACGGGTAACAGTGAAGTCTTCAATTATTACGCACTCTTTGTATAGTCCCATAGTGTCCTGTTGTATTAGCTGGGGATAAATGCCGATAAGTTGCCAATCGTCCGGCTGCTCACGATTATCTACGACTATGAAGCAGATTTCGGGATCTCGCATCAGATCCCCATTTTGTACAAAAGAGTGAGAGAGGCTATAAACGGTGCCAGCTCCCCATGGTGTTTTAATGCCGGAATAAAGTTTTTCAAATGATAACGGCATATATGGCTCATGATATATTTTAAAATGGTTACGGCTTCCCAGTGTCAGTAAAATTTGACAGAAAACCTGTGTGCTATATTGATTTAACTTTTTCATATGAAAATTGCCTCCCTTGTTTTCCGGCGAGGCACCCGGTTTTAAAGGTTATTTTCTTTCAATCTGCCAGCGTTTTCCTGCGTTGTTTCTTTTAATGGTTTCTGATCCGTATTTATCGCGGATTTCTTCCAGTGTCATTTTGCTCCCTCGGTTAGCTTTGTAGTCATCTGTACGGAAGTACCAGGCAACTTTTTTTGAGGCAAAGAAAAAACCGGCTTCTTTTAAAGCTCCTTTTACTAGCCTGGTTTCACCTGTAACCCAGATCCAGTGTCCTACCAGTTCTATGATGACGCCAGGGAGATGGATAATTTTCTCCAGGGCTTCTCTGTATTCTTCCGACATTTTCATTTGCTGGTCTGTTTCTTCCGCAGACAGATTAGCCCCTTTGAGCAGCTGCGCACATGCAAAAGCGTATTCATTATTTATTTTCTGCATGGTGGCGGTATCACCTCCCAGATCCGGGTGGTTTTCTTTGGCTAATTTTTTATAGCGGGCTTTTACTTCGTCCAATGTTTTACAATCAAAAAAGTATTGCATATGCTATGCACCTGGTTTATACTGCCAGTGCAGGCAGGGGTTAAGGTTAGAGGTTACCCAACAGGGTTAATTGCTGTGGATTTACACGGTTTACGTAACTGCTATGGCTGTACTTTTTCACCAAAAACCAAACAGTTATATCTTCATTTAAAAGAATAGCCCATGCAGAAAAAAGGGCCTTTGAACGGCTAACGTGCCGTTGGCGCTGGATTTGCCATGATAGCCGCATTAAGCGGGAAAGATGATTGTGTGTCATAGTCGCTAAATTTTACGGTTAGAAAATCTGTAATGCTCGGCTCCCTGCCTTGCTATTTTCCCGTAGCGACCAGCAGATTGGGCATGGAAGGAAGGAGAAAGTTTGAGGAAAAAAAATACGACCGCAGTCGATTGAAGAAGACATCATGAACGTGGTGGAGATTATTTTTTCTCAACCGAAGGCCAGACGCAGCACAGCGGAGGCGCAGACTTTCGTATGAGCTGACAGGCACAATATCTTTCGGAGAGGAAGAATGCTTTAGTATAGAGTATCTTCAAAAAAGAAAGCTGATATGAATTGGTGGATTTTAAACGGAGCGTCGCAACGGTGGCTATATGTAGAGATAAATGCCGGCGAAAAAAGGGAATTGCCTTTAAGAGTACACTCCAGTATTGGAATGTTATTAATTAATATAGCTGCAAATCAGCTCTTTCATATTGACTATCAATTTCCTGCAATGGGCTGTTACTTATCTTGTATAGAAACGCCATGATTTTATATCGCAGTTTTTTGTAAATTCAGAATACACAGTATCCGTTGTTGTAGCCATAATTATTAAATCCCTTTTATCCGCGATATTTCAATGGTACCTATTACCGGAATACAGATGGATGTTTAATAAGTCCTTTAGTTAACCAAATGTGATAATCATGCGTTGTACAGTAACCTCTGCCAGCGGTATACCTCTTAGCTATACAGAAGCTGTTTCGGAAAATTTAGCGCCATACCAGATAATATCCCAAAAGAATGCCACTGCCAGGTACCAGAATGGTGCATTATTATTTCAGTGCATATGGGAATGTAATGACTATGGAATATGGTATAACACATTCAGTTTTGACAAGGAAGATATTCTAATTAGTAGTTGTGATAGCCCCAAAATGATACTCCGGGTGGCACTGGATAATTTGTTGAATTTTGAACTGGAAAGGTTGGGTGATTTTCAACTTTTACCAGGCCAGTTTTTATTATTCTATCATCCTAATCCAAAAAGTATCTTCCGGTTTAGCGGAGGTGCTATTTATAGTATGCTGGATATAGCGATGCCTATTGAGTATCTGAATCATTTTATCACTTATTACCCGGTACTGAATGATTTTATGGATCGACTCAATGGGAATGATCCGGTAAGCCTTACAATATCCCCGGTGAATGCAACAGCGGTACTCCTGGATTGTATTGATAAACTACTCCATTGTAACTACATGGGCAGCCTACGGGGTATGTTTGCAGATGCCAGGATAATGGATATAATGACAGAGGTGTTTACAGTCGCTCACGGCAGTAACAGATCAGAAGTGTCTCTGACCCATGAAGAGCGGCAGCGGATCATAGCGGTAAAAGATTTGTTGAGTGAGAACCTTGATACCCATTATACCATAAAAGATTTATCCCGGATGGTATATATCAATGAGTATAAATTAAAAAAGGGCTTCCAGGTACTTACCGGCTCGTCGATTTTTGATTACCAGTTGAGTAGGCGGATTCAGGTAGCCCAGCAATGGCTGCGGGAAACGGATTTAAGTTTGGAGGAAATTGCCACTGCAACGGGATATCAGTACCTATCCAGTTTTATTGCAGCATTTAAGCAACGGGTGGGAATTACGCCAGCTGCTTATCGGAAAAATGGTGTTTTCTAAGATGCTCCCGATTGCGTTATTTTCTCTCCGTTTTGCCAAACGGCAGGACCTGTTTGCTTTGTAACTTAGAATCAGATCATACTTGAAAAACTTAGATCCTATGCAGAGAAAGTATTCTTTAGAGTGGTTTGATTTGCTGATTACCCAAACCCTGCCGGCAGTAAATAAATCCCCAGAAGCCCTGGACACGGCATTTGTAAAGCAGACTTTAGTTGTAGCAGCTGAGGAAAAGACGAAAGTACGGCTTGCCATGCTGGAAGATATGTTTAATACAAAGGATGAGATGAATATGCAGGTGCTGGTTAATCGCTATCAGGTGCTTTTAATTCATTTAATCGACCAAATCAGTAAAGCAGCAGAATCTGGCAGTGGTAACCGGTTATCGGTTTTCTTTTATAAGAGACTGCAACAATGCCTGGGCGGGCTATTGGATTTTATTGAGAATGATTTTCTAAAATATTTTGATCTGGACCAACGAGTGCCGGAGAGTTATCACGCAGTATGCCGGGAGTTAATTACCAGGGAGCTACCTTTACTGGAGAAGAAGTTATACGACTTTAAGCAAGATCCAGCTTTAGTAGAGCTTGTACTGGATAATTTACGTGCGTTTGCTTCTAACGAGCGAGTGCATTTACCTTACAGGATTTTTTTATATCTTAAAACGGCGTGGTTTGAGTTACGAAATTCTTCTTTGTATGACGCGCATTATGGTGGATTACCATTATTGGATGAACTTCTGCTACGTATAAATTACAACACACCTTTGTTTGCCAATTATTTTGTGCAACAGCTTGTAAGGAAGAAATTATCAAGTTTGGAAACTGCGGATGATAAAGTAAAGCTGCTTCACAACTATAAAAGAATGGTAAATGAAGTGGTAATACTAGCGCCTGGCCGTTTGATACCGGATCTTCCCAGTATTGATCAGCAAATTATTGATCAAATAAATGATGAAATACAGTTGCTACATCCTAATGCAGTGATGGTGGGTGACAATGGGACGGCGGGCGAGGATGAATATAAAGTCCAAACCAATTTATCGGTTCCTTTGCTGGCAGCGATTTTTAGAGTATTTAAAGAGATGGGGGCTATACAGAATAGCAATGTGAAAAAACTACTGGAATTTGTGGCTACCCACTATACCAGTCTGAAATCAGACCAGATCAGTTATACCCATCTGCATAGTAGTTACTATGATATTGATCCAAAGAACAAGCAAAGGCTTTATGATCTGCTGGTCCAGTTGGCGAATATTAGTAGGAAGATGTAGGGTTATGCTAACGATTCCTCTTCCAAAATGTTGTTTTTTCTGTCTGCCACCCTGGAATGGATAGTGCCTTTGTATCCGAGCCATTTTAATAGCAGGACATCAAAGTAGTAAAGTGCAAGTGACAAAGCCTGTGAATTAGTTTCATAGGTTAGTTGCTTGAACAGTGAGATATTATGAGGGTCTGAATGGGCTACGGTGTTACGTATGGTTGTGAGAACAGCTGCGCCATTGTTTTTAGTATGAGTTGTAGCAAAAGCCACTAAGTCTGTTAGATTAGCTGGGATCTTCTTATTGATCTGGTTTCTGCCAAAAATACTATTGAGTTTTCCTTCTGCAGAAGTGTTTCTGTTGAACTGATTGGAGGGCGAACCTTTTAGATAAAGGGACGCAATGGATTCCAGCGATGTCTGCGCAAGAATAATAGCCGATTCTATTTGTGGTGTAATAAGGGCTTCCAGATACCAATGGATGGATAGATCTAAAATGTGTCGTTCGTCCTCCTGCTTCCAAAGTTCTGCAAATCGTTGCCAGGCAACATTGAGCATTTCTTCATCTATCCGTCTGGGCATCCAGGATTCGGTCCCGCGGTACTTATGGATATCTGTTTCAATTGAATATTTTCTAAAGATAATTTTCTCTTCCTTGAAGCCATGAATAAATACAGGCTTTACTTTCAGACCATTGAAAAATGATATGAAAGCAGTGAAGGCTTCCAGTGTTTGACTGCACTGTTCAAAGCTAAATGTGCCATTCTTTTTACGGATCGTTCCTACTGTAGTAATCAGAAAACCGCCTTCATCCTTTAGCAGAGTAATGGATTCATGTACTGCTTTGTACTGGATTTCAATGATATAATCTTCATAGCGTAATTTCAGACTGTTACCATAATTTTTACTATTCCCGTCTACTGAAGCCTTGCCGGAAAAGGATCTAAAGTTTGTGAAATGAAACTTAATATAATCCAGCTGATCGCTTTCCTGTCCCATCAGGTAAGGGCCAAAACCATATCCCACCGCTTTATCGCCAGAGGTTCTTATCAGACTAAACTGAATAGGATTAGATATTAAATCATGGTTCAGGTGCAAATTTTTTGAAAACAGGTTCTGTGACGTTTTTAAATCGAGATGAAACTTTATACATGGAACTGGATGCCAGTGATAATTGCCGGTTCCTTCATGCTGATGACTATT
>NZ_DATCVJ010000529.1:0-8796 GCF_036566945.1 Chitinophaga sp.
ATGATTTTCAAGATTTTTATTTATAATTTTATAAAAAAAGATTAGCGAAGATAAATGTGGAATATCCGCATCCATCTTCGCTAATCTTTTTTATCTTTCTCTAATCCTGAAAAAATAAAATCTTGAAAATCATCTGAATCAGTATAATCCTGCACAAAGACAAAAAAACGCTCAGATCATCTCCGCCTCAAATACTTCTCCGAAATGCTTGCTCAGTCTTGCTTTCACTTCTTCCATACTCACTTCCCGGCCCAGTTCTTTGTCGAGCGAAGCTACTTGTTTATCAGCAATGCCGCAGGCGATGATATTATTAAAGTAATCCATCAGGGTATTTACATTCAGGGCGAAGCCGTGCATGGTCACCCAGCGGCTGCAACGTACGCCCATGGCGCATATTTTACGGGCTTTTGTCTTATCGTGGGGATCGAGCCATACGCCGGTTTCTCCTTTGGAGCGATCGCCGGTGACGCCGTAATCTGCCAGGGTGCGAATGATTACTTCTTCCAGGCAGCGCAGGTATTTGCCGATGTCGGTGAAAAAATTTTCCAGGTCCATGATCGGATAGCCGACTACCTGACCGGGGCCATGAAACGTAATATCTCCGCCACGGTTGGTGGGAACAAAGCCTATCCCCTGCTCCTGCAGCTCTTTTTCAGAGATCAGCAGGTTTTCCATATGCCCGCTTTTGCCAATGGTATATACTGGTGGATGTTCGCAAAACAGCAGGTAGTTGGTAGTAGGCTTGGGTGACTGATCGGCCGCATGGGACTTCAACTGCACATTTTCCTTCAACAACTGCTCCTGGTAATCCCAGGCGGCCTGGTATTCTATTACGCCCAGGTCTTTTACTACAATCTGTTGCTTTACTTTTTCCATATCAGGAAGCAAAGTTAATAGTTTTTCACGCAAAGGCGCAAAGCAGCAAAGCAGCAAAGGCTTTTTTTAAGGGCCATAAGATAACGCTCTTTGCTGCTTTGCGCCTTTGCGTGAAATCTTCCCTACCTTTGCAAAAAATTATATTAATGGCTGAAGAATTGCTGGAACTGGAAGATGAGCTGGACAACGGTGATGGCAGCGAGGAATTATATGAGAAAATCAACATGGTGGTGGACAAAGGTCAGGAGCCACTGCGTATTGATAAATTCCTCACTGCACGTATAGAAGGCGCCACCCGCAATAAGATACAACAAGCCCTCGATGGTGAAATGGTAATTGTGAACGATAAACCCGTTAAAGCCAATTACAAGATCAAGCCATTGGACAAGATTGTTGTGTTTTCTAACCGGAACCCGGAGAATACGGACATTATTCCACAAGAGCTACCACTGAATATTGTATTTGAAGATGAGGATATCATGATCATCGACAAACCTGCCGGCCTGGTAGTACATCCTGGCTGCGGTAACCGCGATGGTACGCTGGTAAACGGATTGTCCTGGTACCTGGGCGATAAAACACAGGTAACGGAGCCGGAAATACCCCGGTTTGGGCTGGTACACCGTATCGACAAAAACACCAGCGGCTTGCTGGTCATCGCCAAATCACCGAAAGCGATGAACGATCTGGCGAAACAGTTTTTTGATCACACCGTGCATCGCCGGTATATAGCGCTGGTTTGGGGCGATTTTGAAGAAGATGAAGGTACCGTAGTAGCCCACGTAGGCCGCCACCAGCGGTTACGCAAAATAATGGACGCATATCCTGATGGCGAATATGGTAAAGAAGCCATCACTCACTACCGCGTACTGGAGCGCTTTAACTATGTAACGATGGTGGAATGCAGACTGGAAACAGGCCGTACCCATCAGATCCGTGTACATATGCAACATATCGGTCACTCCCTCTTTAACGATGAAACCTATGGTGGGAACCGCATTGTAAAAGGAACGGTGTACACAAAATACAAGCAATTTGTAGAAAACTGTTTTGATATTATGCCCCGTCATGCACTGCATGCACAACAGCTGGGTTTCATACACCCCCGCACCCGTGAGCAGATGTATTTCGAAAGTGCTTTACCTTCCGACTTCACCTCCGTATTGGAAAAGTGGAAAAGATATATTGCGGCAAGACCGCTGAAGGACGACGAAGTGTAATGATATTATTGTTATTAAAAACGGCGTCAGATGGTGTATACACCGCTCTGGCGCCGTTTCGTTTTAGCTCCTTCGTATTTTGTATGGCAGGAAAATGTTATTATTATAAATATTCTACATACTTTAAGCTATCTTAGCGGGCAATTACCATGTCATTGCATGAGAAGCCAATTACCAAAATCCAGTCGCATCCTATATCTTTTACCGGTTTTACTGGTATGCGGCCTGTTCGTCAACAGGGCCACCGCACAAGGCAAAACACCGTTTACGGTATCATCTACCTGTGTAAATGACACGTCTTTTTTCGAGATTACCACCCCTGCAGGCATTGATTCTGTAAAATGTTTTTTTGGAGATCCTCTATCGGCCGATAAAGATTCTTCTAAAATCATGCGTGCATTTCATATTTACCATAACATCGGCACTTATACAGATACGCTGATCGCCTGGCGCAACGGTGTGCCTGATACCACTATACAACCCATCACGATTGTAACGCCTGTTTTTTTTGATCTTGGTCCGCAGGATATCACGTTGTGTGAAGGTGCCACCATGACGTTGAATGCCCCGGTAATACCGGGCGCCGCGTATCTCTGGCAAGACAGTTCTACCGGCAGCAGCATTCTCGTGGATACCTCTGCCACTTATAAAGTAAAAATCAATGGCTGTCCTAATCCGGACTCTGTGAATATTTTTTATACGCCTATACCAACGATAGATCTGGGTAAGGATCTTATTTTATGTACCGGCGAACATATTGCGCTGGATGCCACTGCCCAGAACTGCACCTATATGTGGAACACCGGTAATACACAGCCTACCCAGGATGTAACCACTTCGGGTACCTATCACGTAGATGTATTTCCTAAAGGTTGCGCCCCCATTTCGGACGATATCACTATTACTTTTACGGGCGCCCCCTATCCTTTTTCGTTGGGACCGGATACCTTACTTTGCCCCGGCGAATCGATCAGGATAGCTCCCAGTATTCCGGAGGCCACCAAATGGGAATGGAGTACCGGTAATACCACGCCAGCGGTAACCATTAATAACACCACCAACCTTTGGGCACTGGTGGAAATCAATCATACCTGCAGCGTAGTCGATACTATTTTCATTAATTATAACCGCTTGAAGAAACTGAATCTTGGGAATGATACCACGATCTGTAAAGGTAATTTCCTCGTATTGACAGCGGATTTCGGCAATGGTACCTATCTCTGGCAGGACGGATCTGATCAGGCCACCTATTATGTTACCAAGCCTGGCTACTATTATGTGCATGCACAGATAGGCCGCTGCGAGTCCTTCGATAGCATCTCGGTAAAATTTGATGATACGTTGCGGGTAAATCTCGGTCCGGATACGCTGCTTTGCAGAAATGAAGTGTATCAGTTGCGCGCTACCGGCGCTGGTGGCGGTATTTATAAATGGCAGGACAGTACCAGTACGCCGATGTATACTGTTACCCAGCCGGGTTTATATGCCATTGTTGCTTATAATAGTTGTGGTAAAACTGCGGACTCTATTGTAGTCCGGTATCATGATTGTGCCTGTCAGTTATTTTTTCCTACTGCCTTTACGCCCAATGGTGATGGCAGGAATGATTATTTCCGGCCGATCTACCGGTGTCCCATATACGATTATGTACTCAGTGTGTATAACCGTTGGGGAGAGCGGGTATTTTATACCACCGACCCGCAGGTAGGGTGGATGGGGCGTGTAAACGGCAATACAGCGGATGTGGCTACCTATGTATGGATAGTAGATTACAAAGAAGTAGACACGAAGTTACCGGTGCATAAATCCGGTACGATTACGTTGATTAATTAATTACTGAGCGCCGGTAAAATTTAGAAACTTTGCGACAAAGACCGCTGTTTCTCTTTTCTTGAAAGGCACGTCCCAGGTGCCGTTGTAGGTGACCAATGCGGGGATGAGGAGTCCGTTAAACTTGGTCATCTGCACATTCATCTTCACATTAAAATCAAACAACATGGTTTTATAGGAGAGTGCATATTTACGGCCTACAATTTCAAAATTATCTTTGTTAAACCAGGTAATCAGTTCATCAATCACCACATCGGCTCTATCGATGCGGCTCAGTCCGGGCTTAACTTTGGCGGTAAACACATAGCAGGGGGTTCCGTCTACATAATTTTCTGCGGAGATAGAGAAATCATAAAAGCGCATCACTTCATAGCTGAAGATAGCTACTTTTTGTCCTACGATAGGTACGCCGCGGATAGGTTTTCCGGGGTTAAAGATCAGTTGTTTCAGCTGGGCTTTATGTCTGGCCAGGCTACCGCTGGAGCGTTCGGATATTTCGCCGGCATCATCTGCGCAAACGGTGCCTTTGGTAAAAAACAGGTTTGCATATAATTCGGCGGTGTAATAATTATAATTGCCTTTGCGGGTGTAGAAGTCGCCGGTCACTTTTTCGTTGGCCACCTGCATGGTCATGCATTTTCCTTTTACTACCTGGTGGGTTTCGTTGTAGAGTGAAGCTTGTGTGGCGGCGTGTTTATCGAGAATCTGTATATCGTTCACGGCGTCGAAACCTACGATACGCAGATTTTTGAAGGCACGGTAAAAGGTGGTGTCATCTTCCACCCTTTTAATAAAACTATTAACGTCGAAGCCTATACGTTTTGCAGCAACGATGACTTCATCCAGGTTAACTGTCATTCCTTTGTACCGGGCAGTGTCCTGAGCTGTAAGTTGTAAGCAGGTTAACAGACAGAACACTACGGTTCCGCCTATATTTCTCCATAAATGTGACATGCTGCAATTTAAGAAAAAAGCAGAAAGCAAAAAGCAGAAAGCTATTGTAGCGAAGATGAAGTGTAATAATAAAAGCTATTGTAGCGAAGATAAAAGCGGTTATATTTCTATAATATCGCTTAAATCTTCGCTACAATAGCTTTTTGCTTTATGCTTTACGCCTTCAGCTCTTTAATCAACCAGGTATTTTCCCGGCCACATACATTTGTTCCATAGTTGGGGCCACAGCACCACCTTTTTTCTCCAGGGTAATGGCAAACATTTGTGCTTTGCCGGTTACTTTCATTTTCTGGAGGAGGCTGGCCGTATCACCCATTTCGAACACGCCCATATCAACAGGTTTGCCATCTACGATAGCCCAGAGTTGATACTGTTTGTCAGCGGTTGGTTCTGGCAGTTTATTCACTTTCAGATACACCTGCTGGCTCGACGGGTTCCAGAATACGGTGGCTAATGCTTCAGGGAACGCTTTGGTACCTGGCATCGGCACTTTCAATACTTTAGGATCCTGGATAATTTCCATGGACTCCTGCATTTGTTCTAAGCGGGTTTTGTAAAGATCGCTCTTTGACAAAATGGAGTTCTGAGATACGAGCAAAGACTGGTATTTGTCTTTGTACTCTCTGAATTCTTTGTACCGGTTAAAGAACACATAATTTAGAACCAGACTGCCCACCAGCAGCACAGCTGCGGCGGCGGCAATCCACTTCCAGGAAGGGCTTTTAGTTTCTTGCATGGACACTACTTTTGGTTGTTGCAGATCTTGGTCGGGTACAGGCTCACCCTCCTGCAAATTGGGTTCATTATTGATTTTAGAGAATAAACTTGATTTGATATCCGGATTCGGATCTATCCCCTGCATCTTAATGTACGACTCCATACTGTGCCGGTAGGATTCTACCTGCGCGGCCACTGCCGGGTATTGTGCCATAGCAGCTTCCAGCTCGCGTACCTCTTCATCGGTAGCAATGCCTGCCATGTATAGCTCAATAATTCCGGACGATATGAAATGTTGTGGGTCCACTATTGCTTTTAATATTTACTTGTTCAAAATGTTTCTTAACTGAATAATTGCGTTACGCATTCTTGTTTTTACAGTACCCAAAGGGATTTCCAATACCCGGGAGATTTCTTCCTGAGTACAACCTTTGTAATAAGCTAAATCAATAAGGGTACGCTGTTCTTTAGTCAGCTTTTCCAGGATTCGGGAAAAACCTACGTAGTCGGTAGATGGATGGACGGACAACGGTCCGTTGACAGCATGTACGTCATCCGTTATATTTTGGATTTTTTGTTCGAGCTTATGGGATTTGGAGCGAAGAATATCGATAGCGGTATTACGTGCGATATTCAGCATCCAGGTAAAAAGGCGGCCTTTTTCCTCATCATAGCGGTCGAGGTGGCGCCAGATTTTCAGAAACACATCCTGCAACACGTCCCCGGCGGAACTGTCGTCGTTGAGTACTTTTACGATCACACCATATAAAGCAGGTGAATAGTGATCATACAAGTAGCTAAAAACTTTCTGGTCACGGGCTTTTAAACCTTGTACCAGCTCAGCTTCTGTATATGTAGGAGTATATTCCAAAACAGATTTACTAGAATTAATTGGGTATTTAAATATTGAAAATGATTTCAGCACATGGCAACACGGAACATGAGTTCATGACTTCAGTTTTCAAGGATATTTTTATAACAGTTGTACTTGTGTCTTTTAATGATTAACCGGGGTGCTTAATAGCTAAGCAATATAATGATTTATATATGATAAACAAATTTCTACACTATAGCTCGTTCTTTATTTGATGATTTTGGCAGACATACATACCTGATCCATAGAAGGTTCCGGGCTGCCACCTTTTCTTTCCAGCGTTACGGCAAAGCCCTGGGCAACGGCCACGGCTTTCATTTGTTGTAATTGTTCAGATACATTGGCGCCTGTATCAAAAACGCCTGCATCTACCAGTTTCTTATTAACAATTGCCCACAGCTGAAATTGTTTACCAGCGGGGGCTAAAGGCATCATTTGTGCCTGCAGGTAAACCGCTTGCGTACGTGCATTCCAGCCAACAGACAAAGACTTTCCGGCAAACTCGCCACCACCTTGCATTTTGGTCCATTTAAAATCTGGATTACTCAGCGGATCGGGTTCCGTTGGAACTGGCGTTGTTTCTTTTAAACTGGTGAGTGCCTGGTGTTCTTTATCTGCCTCCAGCTTTTCTTTGGTGGCAATTAATGATTTATAACGGCTTTTGTAGTCGGTGGATTTCTGGAAGAAAAAGAAGTTCATGAATACACTGCCCAGCAACAAAACTACGATGGCCGCAGTGGCATATTTCCAGATGCGGTCTGATGAAGGTTTTGCAGCAGGCAGTTGCCTGATGGGTGTTTCTTTATGGGTGACCTGTTTTCCGTTCTTTTTTCCGGCAGCGGGAGCAGAAAGGGGTACACGTAGTTCTTCCGGCAGCAGGTCGTTACCTTCCTGCGTATTTTCCTGACGGATAATTTCTGTCAGGCGTTCCTTGATTCCAATGGGAGGGGGCACTGCGTATAGTTGTACAAACCTTTCTTTGTCGAGCTGCAGAGAGTTTACTGCGGCTTTAACATCGGGGTATTGTAGTACGACCGTTTCCACCTCGTTTTGCTCCGTTTCGGGCAACATGCCGAATACGTAGCTTTCAAGAATTCCGGATGATATGTAGCGTTGTACATCCACTATTTTCTGAAAATTACAATTGTTTTAAGAGTGTTCTCAATTGTATAATGGCATTGCGCATACGCGTTTTCACGGTACCCAATGGTATTTCAAGGGACCTGGCTATTTCTTCCTGGGTATGCCCCTTGAAATAAGCCATGTCTATAATAATGCGTTGATCTTTTTGCAGACGTTCTATTACCTTGGCCAGTCCGAGGTGGTCCACCGACAAATGCACCGCCAGTTGCGGTTCATACATCAGTGATACACTGTTTACATCCTGTACCCTTTGTTCGAGTTTGTGATTTTTTGAGCGAAGACTGTCGATTGCTGTATTACGCGTGATGTTCAGCATCCAGGTGAACAAACGTCCTTTTGAGGCATCGTAACGATCTATATTACGCCAGATTTTTACAAAAACTTCCTGTAGTACATCGCCTGCTGCGGCTTCTTCTCCTACTACTTTGAGGGCTACACCATATAATGCGGGTGAATAATGGTCATACAGGTAAGTAAATATTTTTTCATCCCTGGCCAAAAGGCCCTGAATCAATTCAACTTCAGTGTATGTTAAGGTCGCTCCCAAGTTTGAGGATATGGATGTTATACTTTACGATACCAAAATAACAGGTTTTCTTTACATTACAAAATTATTTCCTATTTAGGGAACGTCATTCTGTAATCGACCCGGATTTTACCTTTTGTAATATCATCCAGTTTACTTTTCAGCATCCTGCGCTTTAAAGGCTTCAGGTGATCGATAAATAAAATACCGTCTATATGATCGTATTCGTGCAGGATTACCCGGGCGGTAACACCTGTGAATGTTCTTTCATGTGGTGTAAAATTCTCGTCTACATAGCTCAGGGTAACGGTTTCCGCGCGGTTTACATCTTCCCTTACTTTAGGAATGCTGAGGCAACCTTCATTATATGCCCAGTCTTTCCCACCTGTTTCCACGATATGCGCATTGATAAAAACGCCTTTCACGCCTGTATCGCCTGGGTAGTCGTTTTTCTCATCTTCTTCCAGGTTATGTATAATTTGCTCGCTATCTATTACAAACAGGCGAATGGCTTTATTGATCTGCGGGGCTGCAATGCCCACGCCATTTGAACCATACATGGTATCCCACATGTTGGCAATTAATTCCTTCAAGTTAGGATACTCAGGTGTAATCTCTTCCGCTACTTTCCTCAAAACCGGGTGCCCGTAAGCTAC
>NZ_DATCVJ010000530.1:0-5398 GCF_036566945.1 Chitinophaga sp.
GAGTATGTTTGCGAAGGAAGTAGCGGTGTAAAGTCCGGATAGACAACTGCGTGCAGCTATCTATCCGGCGCATTATTATAAATCTGAATAATTCGTTGGTTTTAAGAAAAGGATGTCTGACTTAGATACGTTGTGCGCGTATTCTTCCATGGCCGACAGGTTTTTCCATTTTGCATCCGCGCTAAAGGCCTTCCAGTGTGCATCCCGGTCTTCCTTACTATTAAAGGTGGTCATGTACATGAGGTTCGGCATACGTGAACCGGAAATAACGGACGCATAAAAAACAGCATTGAAATTAAGATTTTTGAAGATGCCGATTTCATCGCCGGTATTAAACATCTTTACTTTGTTGACATGGTATTTTTCAGAAGGACTTTCATAGCTCCGTAATTCGTATACCCGTTCACTTTTGGGTGACTGCAGTGAAGGGGCCTGTAGTACCGGCATATCGGGGAATGCCTGTAGCAGAATGGATTCAATACGGGTATAAGGGATATTGTTCCATATTGCATCCGTATATTCGGCGCCGTTAGTCTGTAGCGTTTTGTCTGATTGCAGCGTTTTATCCAGTCCCGCAAATTGTTCCAGCGACTGGAAGGGAATGAATACATAGATCCTGATATCAGCAGTATCTGTAGCGACTGGTTTAAACACGCCAGCCTGTTCGATACCAGCGCGGTGCAGGGCGGGCAGAAAAGCTTTTTCCAGGTAGTTATCTACCAAAGTTTCCTGTGCGGTTGTTTTCAGGTGGTAGATTTTAATCTGGTAGAATTGTCGCTCTTTTGCGGAAAGTGTAACGGAGCATAAGAGCAGGAGTGCCAATAAGCAAGTGGAATATTTCATCATAGAATAATTGTATAATTGACAAAATACAGTAAATAAATCAGGATTTATAGTCCTGTTTGAATGCACTACTTTTGAACGATCTTAAAAAATGTAATTATGTCTGAGCCGGTAATGTTGATAGACCAGCCTAATAACCGAGGAACTTTATATGCTGTAGTGGAACAAGACGACAGAGTGGCTTATTTCTACCTGTATCCGTCAGAGTTGTTGCAATCTAAATATAACCCACGTCCGTGTTGGTTGCGTAACCTGCAGGCAGCGCCTGAAAAGAAGGATGTTGCTGCCATGAAAGAAGGTATGGCGCCCATGCTGGAAGCAGCTTATTGCAATCATCCGCAGGGAAAGGAACCGTTGGAGAAAGAGCGGATTTCTATTATATGGATGGAAGAAGGAGATGGAGCAGCATTGATGTATGATGGAGAAATACTGGGTGTTATCCCCGGATGGAGTTTATATAATGAAGAACATGCGGTGGCTTATGCGGCCGATTGTACAGGAGCTGGTGAAAATGACCGGCTGATGCCGTTGGGTAAACGTGGCACCAATGCCATGTATGAGCGGGTAGATCAGGCAATGGCCTTCTGGAATGAGTGGTCCGATGAAACTTCCCAGGCCTGGGGTATCTTACAGGATAAGTATATTAATGCCTATGAGGCGGAATATGGCACCATTCAACAGTATTACGCTATTGATGGCGGACAGTGGCCTCCTATGGCATTGGGTAAGTTTGAAAAAGAAGGTGTGGTATACCTCTTTACCCTGGGGATGAGCATACGGCCTATGCCCTGGGTGGAGCTGTTGTATAGCGACCGGGCGCCCGGTTTCCGCCGGATGGAGCTGGCCATGGCAGTGAGTAAAGCAGATTTCACCGATAAAGAAATTATGACCATGGCAGGATTGATGTCTGGCTTGGCAGACCGGCCCTGGAAACAGGTTACCTGGCTGGGAGAGGGGCATACCGTGAGTGCGGAAGATCTGCCGGCGCCTTACGAAAGTGTGGTGATATCAGCTGCTTTATACAATGGGCCGGCCATTCAACTGCCCGAAGTATATGGCGATAAGGTGAACCTGTATTGGTTATCCCCGATTACCAAACTGGAACGTGAGTTTGCGCATTTCAGGCCTAATGCAGGATATGATTTATTAGAGAAGATGATTAATCACAACCTGAATCATATTGTGACGAAAAGAGCAGAATTGCCTTTTGAATAATTAGTATACATTTATAGTGTAAGATAAAAGGCCTGCAACTTGCAGACCTTTTCCTTGTCCATAGCTCGTTCTGGATTTTTTTAAAAAAGTTTAAAAAATCTGTAACGAAATGATTTTACCGGCTACTAATCAGGAAAAGAAAATTAAAAGCATATGAAAATCATCCCCGCTATTGCACTCCTGTTAACCAGTTTATTTACCGGCCATGCAAAGGCACAGCAGCCCGCCTCCGAAAAATCGCTCCTCTGGGAAGTGAGTGGCAACGGGCTGGACAAACCTTCTTATATCTACGGCACTATTCACCTGATCTGTGAAAGTGATTTCAGGATAACAGATAAAGTGAAAAAGGCTTTTGATAAATCATCTCAGCTGGTACTGGAAGCAGACATCTTTAGTCCCGAAATAAAAAATGAAGTACAACAGGAGATGATGTCGGACGTGCCACTGAGCAAGAAACTGGCAGCATCAGACTATGCAGCCATCGATTCTATTCTGAAGCTGAAATGCGGTATGCCACTGAAGGTATTGGATAATTACAAATTGTCGATGGTGATGTCGCTGGTAGCTATTAAATTATTCCCCTGCACCGCGCCACAGTCTTACGAAGCAGCCTTTGATAAAATGGCGAAAGAAAAAAATATGCACAAAGCTGCATTGGAAGAAGTGATTGCACAACTGAAACTCCTCAATAAAGCCTATACTGATTCACAAATCATAGCACAGGTAAAATCATTTGACAGCGCGCAGGCAGGCACCAATACCATGGTAGCACTGTATAAAGCAGAAGATATTAACGGACTGTTTAAATATATGACCACACCGGATTTGATGGATGAAAATACTATTAAATGGATGCTGGTAGAAAGAAATAATGACTGGGCGGAAAAGATGCCTGCCATGATGAAGAAAGAGAGCAACTTCTTCGCAGTGGGAGCGGCGCACCTGCCAGGACCCATTGGTATCCTCGCGCTGTTAAAAGCAAAAGGATATACTGTTAAGCCCATTATGAATTAAAACCCCCTATTTTGAAAAGCAAGGAAAAAGAATTTCTTGACCTGATAGCTACCCACAAGGGAATTATTCATAAGATTTCCAAAATGTATATGGATGCGGAAGATGATCAGCAGGACCTGACGCAGGAAATCATCTATCAATTGTGGAAATCTTTCGACTCCTTCCAGCAGCAAAGCCGTTTTTCTACCTGGATGTACCGCGTGGCACTGAATACCGCTTTGGTATTTTTCAAAAGAGGAAAAAAGAAGGTAGCCCTTACCGATATAATGCCGGAGCAGATAGCGATGGAAGAAAATGTAACGGCCACCAAAGAACTGCAACTGGCGCACTTTTACAAAGCGGTACAAAAACTGGAAAGACTGGAAAAGGCGCTGGTTTTCCTGCATCTCGAAAACTATTCGCATAAGGAAATCGGAGATAACCTGGGGATTTCAGAAGGAAATGCGAGAACAAAACTCAGCAGGGCGAAAGACAAATTAAAAGAACTCATTAAACAACAAGGTTATGAATTTTGATGATGATATAAAATCTGCATGGAACAGTGAGGAGAATGATGATCCGGTGGTGGTGCCTTCCAGCGTACACCTGTTGAAAACAGTACAACTGCCTATAGAAAGAATCCGGACAAATATGAAATGGGAGTTTTACTTGCAGTTGATTGGTTTAATATTTATCGGATTTTGGCCGCGGTTTACCTATTTCAGCCCGGCGTTGGTGGTTCCTTTTTACGCGGTATATTTTGTAGCACTGACTATTTCCGTTTATTATTTTTCCAAATTTCAACTTTTTTATGAACGTCTTGGGGGAGGCATGTTGCGTTCCAAAGACCATTTGTATGAATTGTATTATGAAGCACGCCTGAACATTGAAATGTATAAAGCGTTCGCCTATACGTTAATTCCTTTGGCTTTGATAGGTATATCGCTGCATATGGCGAGCACGCAGGATGAGAAATTGAAGTTGGTTTTTCGGGCCGCTTTGGTTTATCAGTGGGTGGCCGTGCTGTTAGTAGGCCTCTTCCTTTTTGCCATGATATTGATCATGGTAGTAACGGAGCTTTGGATAAGATTTTATTATGGGAAGTACATGAAACAAATAAAGATCGTATTGGACGAGTTTAAGGAAAACGCTTAATTTTTTAGTAATGAAAAAAGGTTGGTCATTTGTACATGACCAACCTTTTTTCATTATTGCTGGTAGCTACCTGCTACTTTAATCAGCTTATCCGGTGCGTTGGTAATGATCCCATCGACACCATCGGCTATCAGTTTTTTGAAATCGCTATCTTCATCTACAGTCCATGGAAGTACGGCTACTTTTTTAGCATGTGCTTCCTTTACCAGGTCGGCTGTAACCAGCAGGTAGTAAGGGCTGTAGATATCCGGTGCGAAGCCCAGCTTTTCCAGGTTGGCGCTAAAACTATCTTTATTACCAATTAATAAAGCAGTTTTTTGTTTGGGAAAAGTTTGATGCAATACCTGTAAAGTGCGTACATCAAAAGATTGGATAATCACTCTGTCGGTAATTTTCTTTTCCCTGATCACCTGCATCAGTAATGCTACAAATTCCTTTGGTGCTGGATTGTAGGTGCCATCGCCATCGGGAGAACTTTTGGTTTCCATGTTGTAATACACCGGTTTCAGGTGATGTGCTTTGACGTAGGCTTCTACGCTGTCAATCAGGACCGACAGCAATGGTTTGTGCACCATCATTTTTTCCTGTTGTGGAAAACGTGGATGAGGTTTGGTGCCGGCATCATATTTCTGGATGCTGTCGTAAGTCATTTTATAGAGGGCCAGGCTTTTCTCTTCTGCTTTGGTCACATCTGATCCGTCTGGTTTGCGCATAAATTCGGCGGACATATAGCTGTCATGCGATACTGCTACTTTGTTGTCTGCGGTAATAACGCAATCCAGTTCCAATGTTCTGGCGCCCAGTTTCACGGCGTTGAGCATGGCTGGAATGGTATTTTCCGGCAGGAGTGCCATACCACCGCGATGTGCCTGTACATCGATCGATTGTTGTGCGAAGGCGCAGCCGCAAAGTAATGCGCTGCATAAAGTTAATGCGATACTACGGTTCATGTCAATGATTTATTTTTAAGATTATTTCAGTAACCATATTTGTCCATTGATGTTATCGCATATATGATCTACTAAAACGGAGCTGGCGGTAGTGAACACCTAAATATAATCCGCAAAGTGAAATATAAATGAGTAATCAGCAAGGTTATTTTAATGTTAAGCGGCAACGGGGATAAACATTTTCTTATCATGTTAAATACCCGGAAACAGGTAGCTGTAAGTCAATATATTAACACATTCCG
>NZ_DATCVJ010000531.1:0-6143 GCF_036566945.1 Chitinophaga sp.
GATCCGGGCGATACCCGCTTCCTCGAAGGTGATACTGAAGATAGATTTGACTTCTTTGAAGAAAACGATATGATCTTCGATAAGAAGGTTGTAACGGAAGCAGGTGAATCTGCTAACCTGAAAGCTGGTCAGATAGTGACGCTGCGTCAGGTTCGTGAAGAAAACTCCCTGTTACGTCGTGCAGATAAAAAACTGGTTGAATACCGTGATGCAAGTCCGGCTACTTCCAGCCCGCTCCTGCAGGGTATTACCAAGGCGTCCCTCGGTACCCGTAGCTGGATCTCTGCTGCTTCGTTCCAGGAAACCACCAAAGTACTGTCACAGGCTGCGATCAACGGTAAGACCGATGATATGATGGGTCTGAAGGAGAATGTGATCACAGGTCACCTGATCCCTGCCGGTACTGGTTTACGTGAGTTCGAAAACATGATCGTAGGTTCCAAAGAAGAATACGATATCCTGGCCTCTTCTAAAGAAGTGTTCCAGTTTGATGAAGAAGAATAGTGCTGTAAAGCATTTTCAAACATATAGAAGCGGGTGTTTCCTTTTGGAGACACCCGCTTTTTGTTTTTGTTGTAAAGTAATGTGGGCGGGTTGATTCTCCCGAAAACCAATACCGCTTTATTCATAAAAAAAGGACCGCATTGTTTGCGGTCCCTGTTATGAAACATTTTTGTGGCAGCTTAATGCTTGTCTGCCTCCTTTTTATCCTGTTGTTTATCTTTTCTTTCCTTTTCCAGCTGGCGTTTATCCTGCTGCGCATCCTTGTTGTCGTGGTTCCGGTCTTTCTGATCTTTGTTCAGATCTTTATGGTCCTGATGCAGGTCTTTTTTATCGTGATGAATGTCTTTGTGATCACTCTTCAAATCTTTCCGGTCATTCTTTTCCTCTTTGGTATCACCATTTTTGCGGTCTTTGGCGATTTCCTTTTTGTCTTTGTTCACATCTTTGCGGTCATGATTTAAATCTTTGTGATCTGCATGAATATCTTTTTTGTCATGATTGATATCCTTGTTATCATGTTTTACATCCTTGTGGTCGTGCTGAATGTCCTTTTTGCTGTTGTTAATATCCTTCTGGTCGCGGTGTATTTCCGCCTGGTCATTGGTAGCAGGTTGTTGAGCACTGACAGTAACAGCAGCAAGGCTTAATGCAAGGGCAGGTACAAGGATAGTTACGATTTTCATTTCTACGGGTTTGTTATATGATAAAAAAAATGTTTGTGATGTATAGACTGCTGAGAATAATAATTGTTTAATAGGGACTAATAAAAACTAATTAAAACCTATTTTTGAATTCGTAAAAACGAAGCGGACTTCATGAAATATCTGATCATTCCAATTATCATTGTGCTGGCATTGCTGGGAGCATGCAAGAAAAACAGCGACAGCGCAGTACCCGATACCCACGGCAACTTTGAATTTGTGAATGCTACATACGCTGCATTGGAGTTTAATATCAAACTGGATACCATCAACTTTGCCAGTAATGTGGCTTATAAAACCAGTACCGGCTATAAATCGTATCTGGCAAAAAAATATAACCTTATCATCACTACCTCCGACAGACCTGATATCATTTTGGTTAACCAGGAGCTTTTCCTGAGGAATAACCGTTACTATACGGCCTTCATGGGAATAGATAGTGCTAAAGCAGGGTTAGCAATGATTTTGACAGAAGATGATTTGAGTGCTCCGAGGGCGGATAGTGCCAAGTTCAGGGTCATCGATTTCAGCCAGGCATTTAAGCCGAACAGAGCGCCGCTGGGCCTCGATGTATATGCAGGCAACCCTACAGTGATTTTCAAGGGACTTACTTTTCCTTCTCAAACGGCTTTTGTACCATTGAGAGGAGATAGTACTTACACGATGAAGTTCAACTATGTGGATTCCAGCCTGGTGCTGAAATCCATTCCACTGGCTGCCCAGAAAGGAAAAGTGTATACCCTGGTAACGGCGGGCTATCCGTTGGACGCCGCCCAATTTGATATATTGACGATACAACATAATTAAAGGCGGCAGCCAACCGTGAAAGGGGAGTAGAGAATACAGAATACAGCAACGCTATTGCAGCAAATGATGGAAGCAACGAAAGAAATATTCGTCTGCATCATTCGCTTCAATAGCTTTTTACATTATACTTTTCCAAAGCTTTATTTTAATTTAAAGGAGTAACCATCTTTCAGCCAGGTGGAATAAATAAATTGCACGTTATTTTTAGAGACAAACCTTAGTAGCATGAACAATTACAAAAAGATTTTCCTGTTGGGTGGAATGGCGATGCTGGGGACTGTAGCCGCCGGCGCACAGCAGGCAGCAGCGCCTTACCTGGATGCCTATACGATTCCTGTTAAGAAAAAGAATGCGGTAGTCGGAAAGGTTTATGATAAAAACGGGAAGTTGGGTTCAGCTGTATTGTTGGAAGATAAATCGGGTTTATTTACGATTAGTGGGAATGAGCTGAAGTTGAAAAAGAAAGCCAGTGTGGATGTGGACGGGACCTATCCTGTACGAATAAAGGCAGGGGAGGATACCGTTGATTTTCTGTTGGTAGCGGACGATTTCATCCGGAATAAAGTAGTGGCTCACCGGGGCGCCTGGAAGCATCATGAAGGTAGCCAGAATAGTCTTACTTCTCTGAAAGATGCGATCAGGCTGGGTTGTGAGGGATCGGAATTTGATGTTTGGTTATCTTCAGATGATCAGCTGATGATATCACATGATCCGGAGATAGGGGGAAAGAAGGTAGAAGAGTCTACCCTGGCGGATTTGCAAACCGTGCAATTAAAAAATGGAGACAGGGTGCCTACGCTGGAAGAATATATTAACGCCATCATGGAGCAGCATAAAACCAGGCTGGTATTGGAGTTGAAACCATCTGCCAAAGGGAAAGGAACGCAGCTGGCTACGCAGGCCGTGGCGATGGTACATGCCAAAAAAGCACAGGCATGGATGTTTTACATCAGCTTTGACTATAATATCTGTAAGCAAATAAAAGCGCTGGACCCTACCGCTAAGATCGCCTATCTTAATGGTGACAAAACACCAGTGCAATTACAGGCGGACGGCATATGGGGGCTGGATTACAATCAGCAGGTATTTAAAAAAGATCCTCAATTGATAGCCACTGCGAAGCAGCATCAGGTAACCACTAATGCCTGGACGATTGACAATCCTGAGATCATGGATGAATTGTTGAAAGGCGGCATTGATTTTATTACCACTAATGAGCCTGAAATCCTGTTGGAGAAGGTAAAACATTAATATTAGTTAAAACCGAGCTAAAAAAACTAATCGGAATATGAAAATCCGGTAAAAACCTTATTTTAGCCGTTCCATTTTAAAAATGTACTAAAAGAAGCAAATCCACCTATTAACATGCGCACTCGTAAACAATTAGTGACTAAAGGATTTATAGCGGCATTAGCAGCCGGATTATTGATGTCTTGCCAGGGAAAACAAGCTGGTAGCAGCACAACAGCCACCACACCAGCAGCAGGCACAGGTACTCCGGCAGCAGCGGGTAGTTTCAAAATTGCGTATGTAGATCTGGATTCACTGGAAACGCATTTCGAGTATTTCAAGGAAAAGAAAGGCTTGCTGGAACAAAAGCAGCAGCAAATGGACAATCAGCTGAAAGGTAAGGCCCGTGCTTTACAGGCGGAGTATGAAGACCTGCAGCGCAGAGCATCTAGCCTTACACAGGAACAGGGAGAAGCAGCACAACGTAGTCTGATGTCTAAACAGCAGCAGCTGGAGCAGGAAGCGCAGAACCTGCGTGCTTCTTATGCAGAACAGGAAACTAAATTTAACGAGGAGTTACAGAAAAGACTGGATGATTTCCTGAAAACTTTCAATGCAGACAAACGTTTCGCATATATTTTCTCTTATCGCAGCAACGCCAGCAACATTCTGTATAAAGATCCTGCTTACGATGTAACAGGAGACGTTATCAAAGGAATGAATGACAATGGTGCTGCCGCAGCAAAATAAGCGCATAAAACCATCGAATTTTTTTCTACCTTATAGTCCCGGTTCCGTTATGAACCGGGATTTTTTATAAATAACAATATGGAAATCAACCAAACTAAATCTTTCAAACCTTCCCTGGGGTTGCTGGATGCCACCATGATCGTAGCCGGTTCTATGATAGGGTCCGGTATTTTTATTGTAACAGCTGAAATAGCGCGTAGTGTAGGCGGCGCTGGCTGGATTACTGCCATGTGGGTACTGGCAGGCATTGTTACATTGATTGCTGCGCTGAGTTACGGAGAGCTATCCGGGATGTATCCCAAAGCCGGCGGACAATATGTATATCTCCGGGAGGCCTACAATCCTTTTATTGCTTTCTTATTTGGCTGGACGCAGTTCGGTGTAATCCAAACCGGTACTATTGCAGCGGTGGCAGTGGCTTTTGCCAAGTTTACCGCTTATCTGATTCCCGGGTTCAGTGAAAAAAACATTTTGTTTGACGCTGGCTTCGTGCAGATTTCCGCTGCGCAGATAGTGGCTATTGTGTCTATCATCTTACTAACGTTTATCAATACACGTGGTGTTCACCACGGTAAACTGATACAAACAGTATTTACACTGGCCAAGCTGTTGTCCTTATTCGGATTGATTATTTTCGGATTTGCCGTGGGAGCCAAGCAGGAGATCTGGAACGCTAACTGGCAACATGCCTGGGATGCCGCTGCGGTGACTTCACAGAATGGAGAGGTGGTGACAGCTGCTTTGTCGGGCCTGGCGTTATTTGGCGCTATTGCCGTGTCTATGAAGGGTTCCCTGTTTTCCAGTGATGCCTGGAACAATGTGACTTTCATTGCAGGAGAAATTAAAAATCCGGCAAAAAATATAGGTCGTTCACTTTTTCTGGGAACGCTGATTGTGACGATCATTTATGTGAGCTGCAACCTGATGTATCTGGCGGTATTGCCGCTGAATGAAATTGCATTTGCTGCCAACGACCGTGTAGGTGTAGCGGCGGCCGCAAAAATCTTTGGTTCTTATGGTGCTTACATCATTGCAGTGATGATCATGATCTCCACTTTCGGGTGTAATAACGGATTGATATTATCTGGTGCAAGGATCTATTATACCATGGCAGAAGATAAGTTGTTCTTCAAAAAAGCCGGCGAATTAAACAAGCACAGTGTGCCTGCCTACGGCTTATGGATACAGTGTGCATGGGCATCTATGCTGTGTCTTACCGGCCGATACAATGACTTGCTGGCATTAGTAATATTTGGTGTACTGATATTCTATGTGCTGACAATTGTGGGTATTTTTATTTTAAGAAAAAAGCGTCCGGAGATAGAAAGACCTTACAAGGCATTTGGTTATCCGGTATTGCCACTCATATATATCATTGTGGCATTGTCGCTTGCGGGCCTGTTGCTTGTGTTTGAAAGTAACTATACCTTACCCGGACTGGGGATTATTTTATTGGGTATTCCGCTCTATTATATAGCGATGGCACGTCAACCTAAGGGTTGAATTTGCTAAAATGGACAAGGAAACATAATATTTACAACGAACGTTGTATGAAAAAATGTGGCCACTGCAGTGCATACTGCAGTGGCCACATTTAATTTGCACTAAGACACACGGACATGGTGATGTCTGAGAATTGAACCCTGATAACTTAGAAAACCCGGTAATTTTAGAGAATATTAAACAAAAGGAATTGTCAACATAAGCAAAGGAAATCCCATAAAACTCAAGTGGTAAGAGACCACTTCAATTTATGAAATTCAACGTCTGTGATCTGGCCCTGTAATCTGTGACCTGGATTTTGTTAACAATTGCAGCGATTATATATTTTTTTATTTATGCCCTCAATTAAACGTTTAGCCATTAGAGTGATTGATTTTTACTTCATTCAAAACATTCAGATAACATAAACAGTCAATAAAAATATTATTGCCGGTATATGGTGTGTTACAGCATCATTTTAAGGTAAAAAGGAAAATAAGGTGGTATAACCTTGACGGCATCTCAACCCCAAGATAACCATTAAAAGCCTTCACGATTTGCATTCTCGAACATTCACATGACAATCTTTTACAATAAGCGTATGGTTTCTACCATGCGCTTCTTTTTTAACTATTAGCTATTAGCTTTTAGGAGGATGCAGGGGTGTTT
>NZ_DATCVJ010000532.1:0-3763 GCF_036566945.1 Chitinophaga sp.
TCCAGGGTCTACTATACTAATAAAACCTATCAGGACTAAAAAACAGGAGTTATGAACAAATTAATGAAACACACAGGAGTATCCCTGTTACTTATATCATTCTTTTTAGGCAGCTGTGCATCTACCTATGCCCCTGCTTCCTACGATCAATATGATCAATACGGCTCATCTTATGCATCTGGCCCGCAGGTACAGGTAAGCGGTTCCATTTCATTTTACGATGAGTTGAGCCCTTACGGCCGCTGGGTAAGTTACCCCGGCTACGACCAGGTTTGGATACCTAATGCCGGCCGTGATTTCAGACCTTATTATACAAATGGACACTGGGTGTATACCGACTATGGCTGGACCTGGATGTCTGATTATTCATGGGGTTGGGCCGCTTTCCACTATGGCCGTTGGTTATATGATGATTTCCAGGGCTGGATGTGGGTACCAGGCAATGACTGGGGCCCGGCATGGGTAAGCTGGAGAACTGGTGGCGATTATTACGGATGGGCGCCAATGGGACCGCAGTATTCTTATAATGCACCTGCCAATTATTGGGCATTTGTACCAAGACAGTATATCAACAGTCCCCGTATTAATAATTACTACGTTAATAACAGCCGGAACGTGACCATCATTAACAATACGACGGTCATCAATAACTATAACAACTACCGTGGAAACAGAGTATATACAGGGCCTACGGCCAATGAGGTACAACGTTATTCAGGTCAGGCAGTAAGGCCGGTTAGAGTGGAAAATACAAACAGACCAGGTGCAGGAAGAGTAGACAACAACCGTTTACAAATTTATCGTCCGGATGCTGCTGCTATCCAGAGAGGCCGTGAAGCAGATCGCACAAGACCTGTGCAGCAAGTTGATAACAGCCGCCCTGGCCGTATAACACCGGGCAATACAGGGAATAATAACACACAGCCCGGAGATTACAGCCGTCCTAACCGTACAACACCAGGTAATAACAATATACCTGCTAATAATAACGGCGGCAGAATTAATAATCAGCCTGTAAACAATGGTAACATTCCTAATAATAATAGCGGAAGAGTGATCCCCGGAAGTAGCACACAACCGGTAAATAATACACCAGGCACTATTAACAGACCATCCAGGACAAATGACCAACAGCAACTGCAGAGGATTCAACAGCAACAACAAGATCAGCAACGCATACAGAGAGACCAACAACAGCAACAACAGCAAAGGGTTCAACAACAACAGCAGGATCAGCAACGTATACAGAGAGAACAACAGCAACAACAGCAAAGGGTTCAACAGCAGCAGCAGCAGGATCAACAACGTGTACAGCGAGTACAACAACAGGAACAACAGCAACAGCAAAGGGCACAACAGCAACAACAGAGAACGCAACAACAGCAGCAGCAGCAACGGGTACAAAGGGAACAACAGCAACAACAACAGAGAGTACAGCAGCAGCAGCAAAGGGTACAACGAGAACAACAGCAGCAACAGGACAGGCCACAAAGACAACAATAGCAATAAAGTCAACGTCAGCACGGTTAATGTGAAGAACGTTCACAATAAGTGTTAATGCTGCATCAGCATTGACACTTCAGAATAGAAAAAGTACGAATGATCACCAGCGACAACGATGTTTAGTGAGATGACATCACCTTTGTCCGGTATTTCATTCGTACTTTTTTATTTTGTATAAACGTACTTGTAGAGTTGTTCTTTCACCTGCAGAAAATTGGCGGTGGCCGGAGGGAATCCTTTATACATCAGGCACAGCGTCAAGGGGGGAAACTCCGGATAATAGGAAGGCTGCTCATAGTTGTCGGGGAAAGTCTGATAGCCTAATCGCTCATAAAAGGCAATTCTACGTATAGCCTGTTCCGTTGCAGGGGGTTCAACTTCCAGCACGATGGTCCCTAACTGCTGCTCCAGTAGCTGCATTACCCGGGTACCTGCGCCGCCTCCGCGGGCCGCGGTATGAATGGCAAAATGTTCTATAAAATTAAATGCCGGCAATTGCCAGTAAAACACAAATCCGGCGAAATGTTCTTCATCTTTTACAATACGTAATACCCGGACTTTGCCGGCAGCTATTAACTGTTGCTGCCAATCCCAGGGGCGTTGCTCGGCTTTCGGGAAAGCTTCTTCATACAACTCCTTTATGGCTCCATCTGCCATGGTAACTGGTATCATATCAATCATATACCTAAGTTACTGATTATCTTTAGCAGAGGGCACACATTCGAATGGATCGGGGTTTCCGGGAGGAATGGGTTTGGTAACGGACCAGCAAAAATTCATTGGTTGACTGGTAATACTCAATAATTTCACATTTACCTTACTGCCTTTGCGGCTGTTGGAAGCAGCAATACTACGGGTTCCCTTCTCCGGAATATTACTGATGGTGTATTCTTCCGTTTTAAAAACTTCATTGTTATTACGCATATACTCTACTTTCACCACCACATTATCCAGGGCATATTCGGTTTGATTATTCACGGTGATGCTGAGGTCTTTGATCCCACCCAGCAGTCCGGTACGGTAGTCTCCTGCAGTTACGGCAATAAACTGCTGCCAGTTACGGCGGTAATAAGCGCGGCGCTCAATAAATTGTCCGGCTACTCTTTGCTGTACTTCCTGGTGGTTGGTAATTTGCTGGCTTACTGCCCCGGATTGGTCCAGGCTGCTGCGTAAATCGCGGTTTTCGTTCCACAGGCGCTGGTTTTCAGACAACACTTTGCGTACATATCGTTGCTGCTGGCAATAGCCGAGCGTGAATACCACTATTAGCACCAACAGTATGGCGGGATAAACGTAAGTTCTTTTCATGTGAAGAAGGAGAGAAAAAATAATGCCAATGCAGTTTTTATTACATTTGTACAAATGGTCTCCATGCAACTGATTATAGTAAACGATGAACTAACAGCCAGGCAGTTTCTCGATGTACATGTAATATTAAATAAAAATGTACCCGGGTGGATAAGGCCGCTGGATAAGGATATAAACATAGTATTTGATCCACAGCATAACAAAGCTTTCCGTCATGGAGAAATTATCAGATGGATATTAAAAGATGATAAAGGCCAGTCAATTGGCAGGATCGCCGCTTTTGTAAATAAGAAATATAAAACCAAGGGAGACGAATGCCTGGTAGGAGGAGTTGGTTTCTTTGACTGTATTGATAACCAGGAAGCAGCCAATCTGCTTTTTGATACCGCCAAACAATGGCTGCAGGAAAAAGGCATGGGCGCCATGGATGGCCCTATCAACTTTGGTGAACGTAATAACTGGTGGGGGTTGCTTACCCAGGGATTTCATGAACCTATTTACTGCATGAATTTCAACCCGCCTTATTATATCCGCTTATTTGAGCAATACGGGTTCCAGCTTTTCTTTAACCAGATTTGCTATGGCATGAAAGTGAGTGATCAGTTGCAACCCAAGTTTTTTGACCGGCATGCCGCCATTGCAGCTGATCCAGCCTACAAAGCGATACATATTCGGAAAAATGAGCTGCCGAAATTTGCAGAAGCTTTCAGTATTGTATATAACAAAGCCTGGGCACAACATGCCGGTGGTAAGGAAATGGGGAAAGCGCAGGCACTCGCTCTCTTCAAGCAAATGAAACCATTGCTGGATGAAAAGATTGCCTGGTTTGTTTATCATAACGATGAACCCATTGCTATATGGCTTAATCTTCCGGACCTCAACCAGTACATTAAGCATATGAATGGAAAGTTTGGTCTACTACAAAAACTGAAGTTCCTGTGGCTCAAACAAA
>NZ_DATCVJ010000533.1:0-11494 GCF_036566945.1 Chitinophaga sp.
AATTACGAATTACGAATTACGAATTACGAATTACGAATTACGAATTACGGGGAGACCGTAAACGCGTATATCTCCCCACAACTCCGTAATTCGTAATTCGTAATTTAATTTTACCATCCTGGTGTTTGCTTGTAAGCGCCGTCGCTTTTATTCACCACATCCGGATTCATAGGCCAGGCCATATGTTTAGCCGCATCGAAATGACGTGCAGGCCATACTTCCTTAATGGTGTAAGCAGATGCCGGGTCTGATTTATTGCTGTGAATACGTCCATGTAATGGTGCATTGATCTTAGCAAAATCGCCCCATCTTTTCAGGTCCTGCAATCTGTCTGTCCATTCGCAGGCCAGTTCTACGCGGCGTTCGTGCTTCAGGTCATTCATGGTAGGATTAGTGATACCCGTTAATCCCACGCGGCTGCGTACTTCATTTAAGGGACCAGCGGCTTCACCGTTCTTACCTTGCGCAATCAGGGCTTCTGCTTTAAAGAGCAGGATTTCTGCATAGCGCATTAAAGGCAGGTTCAGTTGAGTAGTTGGATAGTCAGGGCTTTGATTGATTTTGGTATTGGTGCTGGACTTACCATCTGTTCCATAGGAGTATGGCTCCATGTACTTGTTGATCTGGAAACCAGACAGGCTGTTAGTGGAATAATACGTGAAGTTTAATCCGAAATAGGTGAATTTATCGCCAAATTTCAGAATGGTTACTTCCCTTCTGGGGTCAGTGGCTTCGTATTCATCATACAATTCTTCCGTAGGTTGGAAATAGCCCCATCCATTGAACATATTCCATCCTGTATTTTCCAGTACTACGCCGGGAAACTCTGATCCACCCTGTGTACCGGAAGTAACTGACCACATATATTCACTGCTCCAGTTGTTGGCGATACTGAAAACAGCTCTGTAGTTTTGTTTGCCATCTGGTTTGTCTTTGATCAGTGCGCGGTGTCCTTCATCACGGATTTTATCACACAAAGCAGGAATCAGCGCCCATTTGCTTTGATCATATTGTGCCCAGTAGGCGTATGCTTTTACCATATAACCCCAGGCAGCTGCTTTATGAGGTCTTCCCTGGTCAGCAGCAGTATATGTTTCAAAGAGAGGCAGCAGGTCAGCCGCTTTTTGCATATCACTCACTACCTGTGCATAGTTATCTTTTACCGAAGGTAGTTGTGGCGGAATACGTTTTCCGAACTCCGGATTTTCAGGTCCATCGAAAGGTACGCCCTGGTCTTTATGTCCCCATACGTAGGCGATCCAGAAATGAACGAACCCTCTCATAAAATACGCTTCCCCCAGCGCCTGATTACGGGCTGCTTCAGAGGTGTTTTTAGAAGTGGGAACATTCTGAATAACCTGGTTGGCCCGGTTCAGTGTTTTATACAAATCTTCCCAACCGCCTGTCAGGTAACCTTCCCGGCCACTTGGAATGAAGTTTTTAATATTTTCACCATCGGCCTTGGCTCTTCCTACAATCAGATCATCGCTGGCATCCTGTACCCAGAAAAGATTCCTGCCCCAGGTAGATTCGTTTGGCATGGTTTCATATAATGAAGCCGTTGCTTTTTTGAGATCGTTGTCACTCTGCCAGAAAAAGGCGGTGGAGGGCTCTCCATAAGGCTTGGTGTCTACCCATTTGCTGCAGGCACTAAAACCAACGGTGAATGAGGCCAGCAAGCATATATAATTGATTCTTGATTTCATAATAATACAGTTTGGCTTGATCAGAATTTAACATTAGCGCCCAGAGAAAACACACGGGAAACAGGGAATTGACCACCATCAAGACCAACACCACCCACTTCCGGATCCATACCGGAGTATTTGGTGAACGTGAGAAGGTTGTCGCCGCTGAAATACACGCGTAGTCCATTGTTCCAGCGCATCTTTTGGAAAGTATAACCCAGCAGCACGTTTTTCACTCTCAGGTAGCTACCATTTTCCAGGTACCAGTCGGAGTTAGTACCGAAGTTGCCATTAGGATCGTTGGCGCGAACACGTGGGATATTAGAACCTGTATTTTCAGGTGTCCAGGCGTCTTTAATTTTATCCCAACGGTTGTACCCCTGTTCCGAGCCGCTTAAGGTAGTCATCTTGAAAGCGTTGAACAGTTTCACACCGCTCACGCCCTGCATAAATATGCTAAGGTCAAAATTTTTCCAGGTAACGCTGGCATTAAATCCATACGTCAGTTTAGGAAAGGCATTGCCCATGAACACACGGTCTGCGTCATCAATTTTTCCATCTCCATTCTGGTCTATAAATTTGATATCGCCGGCTTTGGCATTCGGCTGAATGGCTTTGTTACCTTTCTGGTAGGCAGCTGCTTCCGCATCAGACTGGAATAATCCGGCAGATTGTACCAACCAATAAGAATAGAAAGGCTGTCCTTTCATAGATTTGTAAGGAGTCAATACACCTCTGTAAGCATCCCCAGGGAACCAGGCAGCATCTTTGTTATCGTCAATATACACTACCTCGTTTTTTAACGTAGCAATGTTCGCTCCCAGGTTATAGCCTACGGCACCAATATGATCATTCCACGTTACGGCTACTTCCCATCCTTTATTACCAATTTTGCCTTTATTAAGATAAGGAGCACTGTAACCAAAAGTATTAGGCCATCCGGTAGATTGCTGTTGGATCAGGTCATATGTCAGTTTATCAAAGTAATCAACGGTAATGCCTAAACGTTGTTTCAACATATTGATATCAAGACCAATATCTGTTTGTTGAGATGATTCCCAGGAAAGTGCGGGATTAAATGCAGCACCGTTAGACAAAGAGGTGGAAATAGGAGCACCGTCGCCCAGCTGGTAGGTACTACCGGCATTGAGTTTAGGGTAAGCATAGTTGCGCCAGATAGATGCCATATTACCAATACGGCCCCAGCTACCCCTGATTTTCAGCAGATTTACAGCGTCCACATTGAAGAAAGGCTCTGAACTGATTTTCCAGGCACCAGTAACCCCGGGGAATCCTTTGCGGCGGAAATCTGCTGGTAAACGACCCGCCATGTCATAGCGGTAGCTTCCCGTAACAAAGTAGCGATCCGCCCAGCTATAGGAGAGTCGTCCTACATAAGAAGCGTTGCGGTCTACCCATTGCCCATCTGTTGGCAGCTGATTTTCAAAAAGCGTAGCGTTTGTAAAGAACTGTGCCCAATCTGCTTCATTCTGGATGCCCTGTGCTGTTGCGGAAAAAAAACGGTTTCCGGCTTCCTGCGCCGTCATAGACAACATGGCGCCGATGCTATGTTTGTTAAATACTTTGTTGTAGTTCAAGGTATTTTCCCAGATCCAGGAATAATCTTTATTAGTAGAATAACTTAACCTGTTTTGATCGTTGGGCTTACCTGGTTCTGTTCTTTTTGGTTCAAAATTTTTCCACAAACCATTTGTTTGCCTGTAGGAAAAGCGCGATAAAAAGTTCAGCCCAGGAATGATATCGGATACGGTAACTTCTGTTGCTGATTGCAGGTCATTGGTTTTATTATAAGGCTGGTTCCGCAGCAGACTAGCCACCGGGTTTACCACATCACCATAGATACCGTTGTAAGCCCCATCTCTTGGGCCCGTACCTCCAAACGTACCATCCGCGTAATACGGGGTGGCAGAGCGTGGCATGTAGATAGCAGAGGTGATGACACCGGTATAACCGCTGGCAGTTTCCGCATCTCTGTTATCATTATTATTCCAGAAGATATCCTGACGCAGTTTTACCTTTTTAGAAAATTCGTAATTAGCATTAAATCTCAGGGAAATATTTTTATTGTAGGTATTCAGCAGCGTACCTTCTTCATTTTCGTAGCGGGCCTGGAAGAGGGTAGAAAACTTATCAGAACCGGCATTTACGCTGATGTTATGTCTTTGGATTAAGCCAGTGCGGAAAATTTCCTTCATCCAGTCGGTACGTGTTACGGCGCCATATGGATTTTTTACAGGGTCCCATCCTTCCAGCGGTTGGTTGCCGGCGTTGACTTGCGCCAGATCAGCCACTTTGGCTTCGTCTTCTGCTGTGAGCGATTGCAGTGTACGCCATGCTTGTTTGGCGCCTACAAAGCCAGTGTATTGTACAGAGGGTTGTCCTTTGGTAGCCTGGCGGGTGGTGATCAGTATTACACCGGATGAACCGGAGAAAGCGCCATAAATCGCCGCAGAAGCCGCATCTTTCAACACCGTGATAGACTCTACATCTGAAGGATTGTAAGGAGCATTCGGTACGCCATCTACCACATACAGTACATTTTCATTTGAGGTTGATCCTACACCACGAATGACCACTTTATTTGCCGAACTGGTATGACCTCCATTACTCACTACGGTAACACCGGGCACTTTACCCTGAATCATATTAGCCACATCCAATACGGGACGTTCTTTGATTTGCTTCATATCCGGTACTACAGATACGGCAGCAGACAAATCTCCTTTTTTTGCGGTACCATAACCCAACACCACCACTTCATTTAAACCACTGCTGCTTACTTTGAGCGAGTAATTCAGGGTTTCTGCATTACCGGCTACCTGTTCTATGGTTTCGTACCCTACATAACTATATACCAACACAGATTTCTCACTCTCTACTGAGATCTCATATCTACCATCTGCATTTGTGACCGTTCTTGTTTTGGTGCCTTTCACCCAAACAGATACGCCGGGAATAGGTTCTTTTGTTTCGGTGGTAATTCTTCCGGTGATTTTGTGATCGGCCACCTGGACAGTTTGTACAACGGGATCTTTTTCTGCTTTTCTCAGCAGGATCGCTTTGTCGCTCACGCTGTACTCTATGCCGGATTTATTCCGGAGCAGGTTGAGTGCTTCATTTAGCGTGATGTTGTCCGGTTTAAAATCGCTGACGATAATTTTGTCGAAATCCTGTTTTACATAGTTGAACGTAAAAGTGCTCTGGGAGCCCAGTGCACTCAGCACCTGGGAGAGCGAGGCACGCGAAATATCGAGCTTTACTTTTTCGTTCAACCCGCTCTGCCGGGCATAGCCAAAGGTAGCCGGCAAAAGGGTGCATCCCAATAAAAGGAATCGTTTAATACGGGATGCAGTTGGCCCGCTTCTACGGGAGTACTGATCTGAAATGGTACATTTCATTTTCATGTGTTGATTTTTTCAGGAGTGTTCGCACGTGTATTAATAAATGGTAACCTGTTTTTCGGCAATACGATAATGCTTACGACTGATATAGCATAGGTTGTCGAGCGTTTTTACGAATGTTTCTTTTATGAACATGACAGAAATGATCTTGTCTGCTCCCTGTGCATTTTCCCAATGCACATTATATCCGTAGCGGGTACACAAGCGTGTAACGGCATCTCTGAGCGGCAGATCGGTAGCAATGAAAACACCGTCTCTCCAAACCGCCATTTTACTGGCATCTGCGGCTGCTACTGCCAATCCTTTATCTTCATTATTATAAACGGCGGCATAGCCGGGCTTCAGAATGGTGCTGTCTTTTCCAGCCCCTACTTTCACTTTTCCCTGCTGGAGGGATACGCGTGTTACGCCTTCAGCCGGATAGGCTTCTACGTTAAACTTTGTACCCAGTACCTGTATGGTCAGGTCCCTGGTGCGGATGATAAAGGGTTTGCCGGTTTGTCCCTGTACATCAAAAAATCCTTCACCTGTTAATTGTACACTGCGCACCTTTTGGTTGAAATCTTCTTTCCAGCGCAGCGATGCGGCGGCATTCAGCCATATATGAGAGCTGTCTGGCAATACCACCAGTTTGGCGTTGCTGGTTTCATTGGTCACCAGGAACGATTTAATATCGCCCGGATGCATTGTTTTTTGTTGTGCGGTATGGAGCCACCAATATCCTGCACCGGCTAATAATATCACGCTGGCGGCAGCGGCGGTCCATTTAATAGCCGTTTGTTTCCACCGGACTATTTTTGCCTCGGGTAGACTGTTCCGGAAATTAGCCAGAAACTGTTGCTGGTAATGCGCGGTATCTACCGCTGATATATCAGCGATATTATCCAAACCGTCATACCAGCTGTCTAATATGGCCAGTTCTTCTGGTGTGCATTTACCTGCGTAAAATTTTTCTAACAGGGCATGCGCCCTCGGATATTTTTTTGGTGCCATCTACTAATGAATACCCGGAGAGCAAAAAATGTTAACTAAGGGGAATGTTAAGAAATTGTAAACAGCAAAAAGGAAGAAACGAGGCTGGCAGATAAGGCCGGATTTTCTTTGACATGGGCTTTTACCTGCTTTAGGGCGCGGCTATATAATACCCTTGCTGATGCGGGATCTATGCCTAATTGTTGCGCTATTTTCTGATAGGAATAATGGTACTGCATGCGGAGTACAAATAACTGGCGCTGGCTGGGAGAAAGAATTTCCATGGCTTCGTTAATAATGCCTTCTTTCAGGTCGCGTAAATCTTCCTGCGCTAATGCGCCGGGTTCTTCGAGGGTGTCATTTAATAAGACCTCCAGTTTTCGGAGGTGGGCCTGATAACGACCGGTAGTGCGGTAATATTTAAAGATGCGGAACTTGAGGGCGTTGAGTAAATAAAATTCGAGGGTGTCATCTTTGGGGACATCTTCCCATTTCTCCCAAAGAGAAAGCAATACATCCTGTACAATGTCGAAGGCATCATGCGCATTGGTTTTAGCCACGGCAATGCCCAATAGCTTATCCCAGTAAGCAGCTACTGATGTTTCAAAATCCTGCTGACGTGAAGTAGCGGATATATTTTGGAAAGATAATTTCTTATGCCCGAACATAGTTGGAATATAACAAGTCCCTACAAATGTAATTGCTTAATATTACGTGGATATTAACTTTGCTGATTCCTGGCTGATACTCCTGTTAAAAATCGATTTAGCCTAATTTGACAAGTAATTATGCTGATGAATTCCCGTGTTGGGAACGGCCTTTTAATTTGATTTGGTTTTATCTAAAGTTGAAAGTTTATGTGGATGGATAAATTTATTACATAACGTTACATTCGACTATCTTCATTTCTGGAAGCAATATAAATTTACTTTTCGAATATGAGAAAACTTTGTATATATTTTATAATTTTTAAGATTATAAAAATATATCTGCGTGTTAAACATCCGACAGCTGGCAGGCATCAATTCCTGCCAGTTGCGACGTAGCTTGATAAAATAAATGTTTGGCAAACGGAGAAAAGCATGGGTAGCGTGGCTGCATCTCCCTGACAAATAGCCGAACAAAAAATGGGCGGCCTGACGGCATCTCTCTATATTAATACTCCGCAAAAGAATTATCAACATAACACCACAGCCATTGTTCGCCAGGTTCTGCAGACGCCACTACCGGATGTGCCGTAGCATGAAAATGTTGTGTCATATGCCGCGCCGGAGAATCGTCGCAGCACAGGGTAGCGCCACAGGTTTGACAGGTACGCAAATGTAGCCAGGTACCGTTTTGCTTTACACATTCCTCACATACATGGGTGGTTCCAATGCGGATATCTGTAATGGCTTTCAGGTGTGAACATACTGACATAAAAAAGATTTAAACTTCCGCTAAATATTTATGAACCATGCTGATGCTCATGGAGCCTTCTCCTACCGCAGACGCTACCCGGCTCATGGCGCCGGAGCGCACATCGCCGGCAGCAAAAATACCCGGACAGCTGGTTTCAAGTACATAAGGCTCTCTTTCCAGCTTCCACAGTTTACCGAAATAATCAAATGATTTCATTTCTCTGCCGGTTTGCACATACCCTTTTTCATCTTTTATAATCAAATCACCTAACCAATCGGTATAAGGTTTTGCACCAATAAAAATGTATAAGGCATCTGCCACTACTTCTTTCCTTTCTTTTGTTTGCCCATTTTCTATGGTCAGGCCATTTAGTCTGTCGGTGCCGGTAGCTTCTACGATCTCACTATTACTCAACACCACAATGTTGTGAATTTCCTGGATCTGATCAATCAGGTAGGAAGACATGGTGGAGGTCAGGTCATTTTTCCTGATTACGATAAACACTTCTTTGGCAAACCGGGAAAGGTACACCGCTGCCTGGCCGGCGGAATTGCCACCTCCCAGGATGTACACACTTTTTTCTTTACAGGACGCGGCTTCTGTAATGGCAGCCCCATAATAAACCCCGGCGCCGGTAAATTGTTCTATGCCGGCAGTATCGAGCTTCCGGTAATCGACGCCGGTAGTAATCACTACAGCACGGGTATTTATTTCCGTACCACTTTCCAGGCAAACAATTTTATAATCGGCTTTGAGTTTAATTTCTTTCACCGACTGTGGCGACAAAAACTCTGTTCCAAATCGGGTAGCCTGCGTAATGGCCCGGCGGGTTAATTCTGCTCCACTCAGGCCGGAAGGGAAACCCAGGTAGTTCTCTATCCGGGAACTGGTACCTGCTTGTCCGCCTGGTGCATGCCGCTCTACCAGCAATGTTTTCAGTCCTTCTGAAGCGCCGTACACAGAGGCAGCTAAACCAGCAGGACCAGCGCCTATAATGACCACATCATAAATTTCATTTTTCAGAGTGGGGTTCAGCCCAATCCTGGCGGCAATATCAATGATCGGCGGACAGGATACTACTTCACCATTTTCAAAGATGACCACCGGCAATGCCGATGTTTCCAGCTGATTAATTTGCATCAGCACCTTTCCTTCCTCTCCGCTGGCGTCCACCGAATGATAGGGTATCAGGTTGCTGGCCAGGAATTCTTTGATACGATAAGCCTTGGAAGAATATGGATGCCCCAATACTTTAATCCCCTGGAACTCTGGCCGGTAGCTATTTTGCCAGTCGTCCAGCAAATCATTGATAACCGGATACAACTTTTCTTCCGGCGGGTCCCATGGTTTCATGAGATAATAATCCAGTCGTAGTTCGTTGATCGCTTTGATAGCGGCGCTGGTATCTGAATAAGCCGTTAGTAACACTCTTTTCGCAGCCGGATAAATGGCGATGGCCTGTTGCAGGAAATCCACTCCTTCCATTTCAGGCATGCGCTGATCGGAGATGAACAGCGCTACGGTTTCATTTCTGTTTTTCAGTTCTATCAGGCTTTGTAATGCTTCTGTGGCAGACAACGTACTCAGTATACGATACGTTTTTCTGTAGTAGGTTTTCAGGTCCTGGGTAATAGCATTCAGCACCTGTCTGTCATCATCTATGGCAAATATTATAGGCAGACTCATAGCTTCTAAGTTAATTATTTTCTATAGGAAAGGAAACCGTAAAAATTGTTTTCCCCGGAACAGATACCTGCTTAACAACACCCTGATGTCTTTGCACGATCTGCATCACCACGTCAAGTCCGAGGCCGGTACCCTTTCCTATTTCTTTGGTCGTAAAAAAAGGTTCAAATATTCTCGACTGAATGTCCGCCGGAATACCGGGGCCATCATCCGTAATGGTAACATGTACATATTGCCGGTCTTTGGTAGTAGCTATTTCCAGCCGTCCTTTTTTATTGACTTCCATGGCATCAATGGCATTATCCACGAGGTTAGTCCATACCTGGTTTAATTCTCCCGGCAATGCTTTTATCTTTGGCAACGTGGTATCGTACTGTTCTACCACTTCAATATTTCCTCTCCGGATTTTGAAATTCAGCATGGCCAGCGTGTTGCTGATTCCTGTGTGTATATCAATAAATTGTTTATCCGGTTCCTGGTCCATGTACGTATAACTTTTTACAGAGCCTACCAGGTCGGCTATTCTTTTGGCAGACAGCTGTAAGTCTGTTACCATTCTGTTAGCGACCAATGCACTATGTATCCAGCTGAATATTACCGGCAGATGCTGTGGTGGAAATTGCTGACAGAATTTGTCCAGTACCTCTTTATCCTGATCGTATTCCGCCAGTACTTCCGCGATCTCCAGCTGGGTGATATCTTTAGTATCGAGCCAGTCTTCCAGCTCCATCGTTTTATCAGACAGCTCCAACATTCCCTGCGCTTTCTCCGGTCTGCCAGCCTGCATTTGCAGCAGCTGATCTACCAACACGCCGGCCTCTTTCTCGCTTAAACAAATCGCCGACATTTGCCGGAAGATATCCGGAAGATGCCGGATGTTATCGTACAAGGCGGTAGCACTGCGTGTAATCGCCGCCACCGGATTATTCAGCTCATGTGCCAACCCGGCCGACAATTTTCCCAGCGCCATCATCTTTTCATTCTGTTGCTGAAAATTGGTGTTGTCGCGTACCCGGCTGGTCATGATATGTACCAACGCTTCCGTGAGTTCATAGTGTTGCTCTATCTCTTTTTTTAAGATATCGGCATGACAGGAAATAACGCGGGTATCCTTCAGACAAAGTCCTGTTCCCATCGCATTCTTTACCCTGGAAAAAGGCAGCCATCCGGTGATGCTGTCGTCATTTAACTCCGCCAGTTCCCGGTAATGCCCGTTGATAGTAGCCGAAATACGCACTTTTCCAGAGATGACGATAGTGGTGGTCACCACCGGATCACCGGCCTTAAACAATGGCTCTCCTTCCGGTACCCACCGCTCTTCCGAGTGAGTGAGCAGCCAGTCCAGCTGTTCCAAAGGGACCTCCTTTAGCGCCGGAATATTCTTTAGCTGTGTTGCAGTAACAGGTTCCATAAAAATCGGGATTGCAGTACGTCACCAAATATAAGCTTTCAGCACACCTCAAACTATAATAATTTCCAGTAGCTTTGGCGCCTATCCCCGGACTTTTTTTTCTTCCGGGAAATGCCACTACTGTTACGCGCCTACGAAAAACTATCCGTACACCCGGACCTGATCATCTGTGATGGACAAGCTATCGCACATCAGCGCCGTTTCGGGCTGGTGGCGCATTTTGGCGTGATCCTTAATTGGCCGGTGATAGGTTGCGGTAAAACGAAGCTTTGTGGCGAATACAAAGACCTGGGCGCTGCCAGAGGAAGCATCGCCCCACTGATGGGCCCCGCGCAAATAGGCAATGCCTTAAGAACGCAGGACGGTATTAACCCGGTATTTGTATCTACCTGACATAAAATATCGTTGGCTACCGCCACGGATATTGTGCTGAAAGTATGCACCCAATGCCGGTTACCGGAAACCACGCGACTGGCGGATCATTATGCCCGCTTAGCATTGCCCGAACACAAAAAATAGAAATATTTGGTAATTAGGAATTATTATTTATATATTTGCAACCCCAAACGGGGAATACGGAATGGCTGAAAAGCTTGCCTGTAGGAAGGATCGGTAGTTCAGTTGGTTAGAATGCCGCCCTGTCACGGCGGAGGTCGCGGGTTCGAGTCCCGTCCGGTCCGCAGAAATGCGAAGAAACCCGCTCAATGAGCGGGTTTTTTGTTTTAAGTCGAGTTCCGATTAATTCGGATCAAGTTGAAAAGGGATCAAGTTGAAACGGATCAAGTTGAAAACTTGGGGGATTAGTAGAAAAATAGTTGTTTTGCATCAGATTAGCCAACGACGCACGTGGATCAGAACTTTCGTAAACTTGTAGAGATGCTATTACCCGCGGGGGTTTTAGAGTATTTTGACTT
>NZ_DATCVJ010000534.1:0-3407 GCF_036566945.1 Chitinophaga sp.
CGGGATTTATACTACAGGATTAAAAAAGATTAGCGAAGATAACCATCACACATGGCTGTCTTCGCTAATCTTTTTTAATCTTATAAAATCTGGAAAAAAAATCTGGAAAATCGTCTAAATCAGTATAATCCTGAGTAAGACAAAAACTCGCTTTCCATGAAATATATTACAACAAACCGCCCAGCATACCGCCGGCAGCGTTCTTCATTTCTGCTTCCCAGGAGTTTTCTGCGTCTTTCAGCGCACGGTTCAATGCGGTGAGTAGCAAATCTTCCATTTCTTCCTTGTTCTCCGGTGTAAAAAGATGCGCCGCTATGTCAATACTTTTTACCTGACGGTTACCGTCTACGGTTACTTTTACGGCACCATCTCCGGCCTCTCCGGATAAAGTTACTGTAGCCAAACGCTCTTTGCCTTCCTGCATTTTCTGCTTGATCTGCGTCAGCTTTCCAAATAAATCACCAAACATGTTTCGTGTGTTTTAAGAACGGCAAATATAATATTTTCCGCCTTCGGCGGAAGAAATTGTCTTGTTTCCCCCTAAACGGCGTGCGGCCAGAAAATATTATTAATACTTAATATACAGAACAGTGCAAGCAACAATTACGTATCTTACTGGCAGCTAACAGTATCATCTAATAATGGAGACAAAAGTTTGTATTATAGGCGCAGGTCCCGGCGGCGCTACCGCAGCACTGCAACTCGCCCAACTAGGCATTGAATGTATCATCGTAGATAAAGCCGTATTTCCCAGAGATAAAGTATGTGGAGATGGATTAAGTGGCAAGGTATTAACCCTGCTGGAACGCATCGATAAAGGCATCGGACAACGTTTACAACAAGCCATGTTTAAAATGGACAGCTGGGGCGTCACCTTTGTAGCGCCCAACCGTATTGGGATGGATATCCCTTACACGCCAGACTATCAGAAGGACATGAGCAATCCCCGCGGGTTTGTATGCAAACGCATTGATTTTGATAATTTCCTGGTAGAAGAACTGAAACGCCGCCCCGAAATTCGTTTATTCGAAGGGGTTAGCATCGATAAATACGAGCTGAAAGCAGATGGCTATTATCTGTCCAGCAAAGACGGTTCCTTCCAGGTAAAAGCGGATATCGTGATTGCAGCTAACGGCGCCCACTCCAGCTTCACCAAAGATGTAGCCGGTATTAAAATGGAACCGGCACACTATGTGGCCGGCATCCGCGCCTATTATAAAGGCATCACCGGTTTACACCCACACAGTTTCATAGAACTGCACTTCCTGAAAAACATGCTCCCCGGCTACCTGTGGATATTCCCGCTCCCCAATGGCGAAGCCAATGTGGGCGTAGGTATGCTCAGTAATTCGGCCCGGAATAACAAAATAAACCTGAAACAGCTCATGCTGGACACCCTCGCCACCGATCCTACTATGAAAGAACGCTTTGCCAACGCGGAGCTGGTAGGCTCTATCGATGGCTATGGTCTCCCGCTGGGTAGCAAAAAAAGGAAATTACATGGTGAACGCTACATGCTGGTAGGAGATGCCGGCTACCTGATAGATCCTTTTACGGGAGAAGGTATCGGCAACGCACTTTACTCTGGTAGAATAGCCGCACAGCAGGCTGCTGCCGCTATTGCCGCCAACGATTATTCCGATGAATTCTTCAATGCCTACGACGAAAACGTATACCGCATCCTCGGACCAGAGCTACAGCTGAGTACCAAACTGCAGAAACTCATCAAATATCCATGGCTGTTTAACATGCTGATGAAAATGGGTTCCCGCAACAAACAGCTGAAAGACCTGATGTCCTGCATGTTCCATGAAGTAGACCTGCGCAAAAAGCTGGGTCAGCCCATGTTCTATGTAAAATTGTTATTTAACAGATAAAAGCATTCTCCCGCTGTGAAATTTTTAAGCCAATTATCCATTATCGTATTCACCTCATTTACCATGAGTGCACAAATACATCCGGCAGCCACGCGGTTAACACCCGAGATCGCCAACAAACTGGCAGAGCTGCCATTGAAATGCCTGGACCTGGAATTTCCTTACAAAACGGGGATTGTATTTACGGATAGCTCGCTGCTCACCGCGCCTAAAAATTATCATCCGGCCTTTTATGGTTGCTTCGACTGGCATAGCAGCGTGCACGGCCACTGGATGCTGGTACGCCTCTTAAAGTCTTATCCGGACCTGGCCAAAGCCAGTACCATCAGAAGTAAACTGGCCGCACATTTATCTGCCGAAAATATAAAAATTGAACAACAACTGTTCAGCAGCGCCGAAAACAAAAGCTTTGAACGGATATATGGCTGGAGCTGGCTCCTACAGCTGCAAAATGAATTGCTCACCTGGAACGATCCACTGGGCAAAGAAATGAGCCAACATCTGCAACCACTGGCTACGCAGTTTTCCACCGCTTACATTCAGTTTCTGGATAAAATCATGTACCCTATCCGGGTGGGCGAACATACCAATCTCGCCTTCGGACTTTGCCTGGCCTGGGATTATGCCGTCACCGCCAAAGATGCGGCACTCCAAAAAGCCATACATAATGCGGCCATGCGCTTTTATGCGGCAGACAAAAATGCCCCCATTGCCTGGGAACCTGGTGGCTACGACTTCCTGTCGCCCAGCCTGGAAGAAGCAGACCTCATGCGCCGCGTGATGCCGGAAGCCGACTATCGTAAATGGATATACGCTTTTCTGCCCGGCTTATTCGAAAACAAGATCAACATCCTGCCGGTGGCACAGGTAAAAGACCGCACAGACGGCAAACTCGTTCACCTGGATGGCCTCAATCTTAGCCGTACCTGGTGCCTGGAAGCCATCGCGGAACATGCCGGCAAAAATAAAGCAGCCATTCAACAGCTGGCACACCAACACATGGAAGCCGGACTGCAACAGGTTTTCAGTGGTAACTATGCCGGAGAACATTGGCTGGCCTCTTTTGCTGTTTATATGCTAACTATCGGAAAACAACCGTAAATTCATTAGCGAAATTTTATTGTCCCTATAAAAGCTGTAGTTCAGTTTGTCCGTAAGGAATATTAACCACGCTATTATGCGCCCTACTATAACCCTCGCCTTGAAATCAGTATTGTCAATCCTATTGATAATATCGGCTTTCATCGCCACCGCCCAGAAAGTGAACACCAGCCCCACTCCGGCATGGCTGGTGCCGTATACCCCGGACCTCACTAAAAAACCCAATGCCAAAAATATCAGCGATGGTTATTATCTCCTCCTGCTGGAAGAACAACGACAGGTAGAACTGAAAAGTAATTACCAACACTTTATCCGTCAAATTATCTCGGAGGCAGGGATTCAAAACGGATCAGAAATTTCGGTAGACTATGATCCTCAATACGAAAAGCTCTCCTTTCATAAAATAGTGATTCACCGAGATGGGAAAGA
>NZ_DATCVJ010000535.1:0-21273 GCF_036566945.1 Chitinophaga sp.
AATTTCACGGGTGACTTTCAGATAGGTAGTTTACGTAACCGCATGGTGGTAGGGCTGGATTACCTCAATCAGATCTCCAACCTCCGGTATATCAATCCGGCACGTGGTACTGCCGTATTTGATACCATACCTACCACAGGGAAGATTCCTGCTTATTATAATTTCAATAATGATAACGTCAACAACCTGTATCAAACACAGTCAAAGGCTTTCACTTACAATTACACCCGCTATAATATCTATAGTGTGTATGTATCCGATGTACTGAACCTAATGTCCAACCTGATGGTGATGGCCAGTATCAGGATGGATCATTTCAACAACCAACCGGTCCATAATCCCGTGGACGACAAATCCACTTTGGGATTTGATCAAACTACTTTTTCGCCCAAGTTCGGCATCGTATACCAGGTAGTGAAAGATAAAGTGGCTTTATTTGGTAACTATATGAATGGGTTTACGAATCCAGGCTATAAGCCTACCGTTAACGAAACAGGGGGATTGACGAACAAGCTGTTTAAATCAGAGCAGGCCAATCAATGGGAAACCGGTGTAAAACTGGATGTATGGGATGGCAGGTTAAGCAGTACGCTCAGCTACTACGATATAGAAGTGAAAAACAAGGTGATTCCCGGCACTATACCGGGTTCGTCTGTTCAGGGTGGCACGCAGCGCAGCAAAGGGTTTGAGGCAGAAGTAAATGCCAATCCTTTTACCGGATTCAATATTGTGGCAGGCTATGCCTACAATGACTGCAAATGGAAAAATGCTGCTCCTATTTACGCAGGCAGAAGACCTACCAGTACAGGTCCGATGAATGCGGCTAACCTGTGGCTCAGCTATACGCTTACCAGCACTAATGCAAAAGGCCTGGGTATTGGCTTTGGTGGTAATTACGCCGGTGATAATATGGTCATCAATAACACCGTTAATGGTGTATTTACTTTACCAGCCTATACGGTGTTGAATGCAGCGGTGTATTACAACCAGGCCAAATACCGTATAGCCATTAACGTTAATAACCTGACCAACCGCGAGTACTGGACTGGCTTTACCACGGCAGATCCGCAGATGCTAAGACAGGTAACCGGCACGGTGGCTTATAAATTTTAATTTTCCAGGAAAGGAGTATAACAAAGTGCGGGGAGCGGAAGTTTCCCGCACTTTGCATTTAAAAACCGATCCCCATTCGGTGCCCTGTGGCTATTTCCGGGGATTATAAATGCTATCCTGCTTAAATTTCTCCCGAAAATTTGGTAAAATGAAAAATACACCTACCTTTGTTGTATAAACAACAGTTGTAATTGTAATTATGAAACTGGAAGAAGAACTGAAGCAGACCAGGTTCAAGGACGAATACCAACGAGCCATGCTGAACATCATATTTACCGGTAGCTGGCTGGAAGTGGGTACTTCTCAGGTGCTGAAGCAATACGACTTATCGAGTCAGCAATTCAATGTATTACGGATACTTCGCGGAAGTGCGCCGAAAGCATTAAACCTGCTGGACATACAGGAGCGTATGATGGATAAGATGAGTAATGCCACGCGGCTAGTGGAGAAGCTGCGCCAGAAGGGCCTGCTCACGAGGGAGCAATGCGATTCCAATCGCCGTAAAGTAGAAATTGAGATTACCGATAAAGGACTGGCATTATTAAAAGAACTGGATCCTGTGATGGACAAAAATCATAAGGAATTGGCGAAGAAGCTCACGAAAAACGAAGCGGCTATACTCAATGACTTGCTGGATAAACTCCGGGATTGATTTTTTTTGCATAAACAGTTGTATATACAATAAAAGTACAAACACAAACAAACAATACTAAAATTCAATAAAAACATCATGAAAAAAGGTTTCTTTTTCACCACCCTCCTGGTTTTAGCCAGCATCGTTACTTTTGCACAGGTAAAATGGAATGCAGACCCCGCACATAGCAGCATCATCTTCGGTGTAAAACACTTAGGTTTAAGTTATGTACAAGGCCATTTCACTAAATTCAGTGGCACCATTGAAACAGCCGACAGCACTAACTTTCAGCAAGCAAAAATTGATTTCACGGTAGATGCATCCAGCATTTCTACAGGTGTTGATCAACGTGACGGTCACCTGAAAACAGACGATTTCTTTAACGTAGCGGAATATCCTGCTATCACCCTGAAGAGCGTTTCCCTGAAAAAAGTAGCTGGTGACAAATATGTATTGCTGGCAGATCTGACCATCCGTAACACTACAAAACGTGTAACCTTCGACGTTACTTACAATGGTGTTATTAAAGATCCATGGGGATTGAGAAGAGCTGGTTTCACCGCAAAAACTACCATCAACCGTCTTGATTACGGTGTGAAATATGCAGACAAATTACCTTCTGGTGTATACGCAGTAGCACCTACTGTTGATATTACCGTGAATATAGAAGCCGTTAAGCAATAGTTACAGATTATAACGAGTGGTTTGAGTGCGGTCCCGGTGTAAGCCGGGACCGTTTTTAAATTTATAACGCTAAGCGATCATCTGTTTTAATCTGGACAGTTAATTTATTCTGCACAAATTGTTTTTCACTTTTCCGGATAGATCTATCTGTTTTGATGAAATGTGCCCGTTTTTTCTCCACCAACCTATACCAGTAATCTGCAGGAATTGCACGATTTGAGTGCAATTCTAACCTTACAGAAACATAGTCAGGGGGATCCCGTTTGAGATTAATCAGCTGACTCAACAAAGTTTCATCAATACTTATCTCATCCGCAAAAACTTTCCTTTTCTTTTCCAACAGGCTAACATACTCACTCAAAAAATACCCAAAAGATAGTTTGGGATTATAAGTATCCCCATTTATGTAATCTTCCAGCTGAAATCTGAGACTCAGTAAACCGCTAATCAGCTTATCCTTTTCCGACGCAGCTGACCTACTTTTGCTGCGCGCCAATGCCAATTGTGCTGCGGCTTCTTTTTGCTGCTTCTTCGAGAGTTTAACAGGAAAAATAAAAGATTCCACCAGTTCATCAGCTGTATATTCATTCTTTAACTTCTTGCTGCTCATATAGTATATTTTGCGACGACCCTATTTAATGCATCCAGTTCAAGATAAAGTTGCCATCCACCATCTATCATTCCGTATTTCTTAATATAGTGATTTCTTAATGCGGTTTTAGGCACCAAAGAAATACAGGCATACTGCCCATACTTTGCCAAAGCGGTTCTGCCCGCAAAGGCGATCATACACCCTGCAATGCCTTCATAAAGTCCGTTTCTCCCCATATTTTGCTTAGAAACTTCCAATAACTTCATCTCGATCCTTTCTTCTGCCGGATGATGTTGCAAACAGATTAACCCGAGAATATGATGCTCGGCATATAATGTCAATTTATAAACTTCTTCGTTCTTTAATTCTTTCTTCCAATCAAAGGAAAACCGCTCCGCAGTTATTTGCACAAAATCTTCTTTTTCAACTAATTGAATTAAGACTTCTTTAGATATACCTGACGATTTCTCTGTAATCTTCATTCTTGAAATTACAAAAAAGTTGGCAAAAACTGCCAAGTTTTTTGTAAAAAAAAATGGCCGCTCCATCCGGAACAGCCATCCTATATCTTTCGCCCCTGCTTACTTCTTCTTCGCTTTCTTTTTCACATTAGCAGCGGCTCTTTTCTTCACTTTTTTCTCTACTTCTGCCATTTCTTTGTTATGCTCATCCAGCAGTAACTGCCAGTTGTCATTCGGAATATCTTCGGAGAAGCTGATGGTTTCGCGGTAATCGTCTTTATTGATCTTCATTTCGGTAATGGGCTTACCGAGGAATTGCTGAATTTCGTCGAGAATAGGTTTTTCTTCTGTGGCGCAGAAGGAAACGGCCTGTCCTTTCTGTACACCACGGCCGGTACGACCTACACGGTGCACATAGTTTTCGGGTACATCGGGCAAATCATAGTTTACTACGTAGTCTACGTTGGGAATATCAATACCACGTGCATTTACATCGGTGGTAACCAATACTTTGACTTCGCCTTTCTTGAAGATGTCCATTACACCGAGGCGATCGTCCTGTTCTTTACCACCGTGCATGGTCAGGGATTTGATGCCAATACGTGCCATGGCAGCCATTACACGCTCTGCACGTACTTTGGTGCGTACAAAAACGAGGATTTTGCTTTCCGGAAATTCTTTGATCAGTCTTTCCAGGAAAAAGCGTTTATCATCCATTTCCACATAAGCTACGGCATGGCTCACATTTTTAGCCACCGGGTCTTTGGGAGATATTTGTATGCGGATTGGATTATTTACCACGGAATAGGCCAGGTCCTTAATGTCTTTGTTCAGCGTAGCTGAGAAGAACAGGGTCTGGTGTTCGCGGGGAATATGTTTGATGACGTCGCGGATATCGCGGATAAAGCCCAGGTCCAGCATGTGATCGGCCTCATCGAGTACGAGGGTTTTCACCTGGCTCAGGTCTATATGTCCCTGATTGATCTGGTCAAACATGCGGCCGGGGGTGGCGATGAGTACATCCACGCCTTTTTCCAGCACTTTGATCTGCGGGCCCTGTTCTACACCGCCTACCAGGGCGAGTATACTAAGTTCGGTGTATTGTGCGATGGCCTGAAATACTTCTGCAATCTGGATGGCCAGTTCGCGGGTAGGTACCATTACCAGGCATTTCACTTCGTATTTGGCCTTCCGGTATTTGCGGTCCTGTTGTTGAAGCCGGTGCAGGATGGGGATGGCAAAAGCGGCAGTTTTGCCGGTTCCTGTCTGTGCGATGGCCATTACATCATCTCCGTTGAGGATAGATGGTATTGCCTTAAACTGTATATCTGTGGGCTTTTTAAAGCCCATTTCCTCTAAACTGTCCTTTATTTCAGCAGAGATATTGTATTGTTCAAATTTCATGTGATGCCGTTAGAAGGCACAAAGATAGCATAAAGCACCTGAAAGGGCGCTAAAGGCATCAAGCACAAAGCATAAAGCTCCTGAAAGGGAGATAACAGTGCTATCTCTCCTTCAGGAGACGTATGCTTAATGCATTTAGCAGAATGCTATTGTTTAATCAGTTGTATTTCCATATTCAACTTCACCTCATCGCTGAGTACAATGCCGCCGGCTTCCGTGGTGGCATTCCAGCGCAGGCCGTAGTCTGCGCGGTGAAGACGCCCTTTGAGGGCAAAACCTGCCTTGGTTTGTCCATAAGGGTCTACTGTTACGCCAGCATGTACTACATCCAGTTCTATCGGATGTGTTTCGCCCTTAATGGTCAGGTCTCCGAGTAATTTGTATTGCTCGTCATCAATCTTTTTTACTTTTTTGGAGACGAAGCTAATTTTAGGATGGTTGGAGGAATCGAAAAAGTCGCCGTTTTTCAAATGTTCATCCCTTTGCCTGTTCTGCGTGTCAATACTATCTGCCGCTGCTTCGAAGGTGATCGTTGCATCATGAAAATCCTCACTGTTAGTCTGAATACTTCCGGTAAAACGCGTAAAATATCCACTCACATTTGTAATCATGAGATGTTTAACTTTGAATCCGATTTCGCTGTGTGATTCATCAATTTTCCAGTTTGTCATAGCACATTGTTTTTTATGTCTTCAAAGACCTAATAAAAATACATGTTATCACAAGAGAAACCTTGGACATTTTACCGGAAATGATGGACGATTATAACATTAACATTTCGTTATAATAACTGTGTTATTTATTATAAATAAATTAAATTTATACCCAATAACCAGAAGAAGATGCCATTTACGATATCACATGCAGCTATAGTTGTTCCCTTTTCAAACACCTCCCGCAAATACCTCTCCGCTACCGGTTTAATCATTGGTAGTATGGTACCGGACTTTCTATACTTTATTTTTCTCAATCCCTATTTCAACGGGGGGCATCTGTGGTGGGGCGTTTTCGTATATGATATTCCGTTAGCGTTACTGCTGGCCTACCTGTATCACAATGTAGTAAAACCAGTACTGTTGCCGTATCTGCCGGAATGGATGGGTGGCAGGTTACAGCTATTCCGGTCTTTCAACTGGAATAATTATTTCCGGCAACATTATGGCGTAGTGCTCTCCTCTATTATCATTGGGATACTGACTCATTTTTTCCTGGATGCCTTTACACACAAAGAGGGCTTTTTTGTTACCTGCTCTTCCTTCCTGCAACGGGATGTTCAGATAGGGCAGCACCCCATGAAGATGTGGTACCTGATGCAATACCTCAGCTCTATAGCAGGGTTGTTGATCCTGTTTTACTTCTTCCTAAAAATACCTTTGGTAAAAAACAGTCCAACGGTCAGCCCCCTACGAAAAGTTGGATTCTGGGTAGCCGTGGTGCTGCTGAGCGTTGTGGTATTGCTGGTTAATGAATACTTCCATCATATCAATTGCAAAGGCATGGACTACCTCGCCACCGCGTTGGGCGGCGTTTTCTATGGATTACTCTTCACCCTGCTGTTGTTCAGAAGCGGCACCTATTCATCACGGTCCGTCCGATAACACCATTCCATGTGTAGCGTATTCAGTATTTCGTTATAGCGGGCTTCGTTATTGGTACCCATATAAACACCGTTGATGGTACCATCCTGCTCTGTGGTCAACACCAGGATATCTTCATAATCATTGGTAAAGAAGCGCAGAAGCTGATTGGAAACACCTTTTTGTTCGGCCCAGTTGCTGGTAATTACAGTAATATGCTGTGGGGTAAGGTCTTCTTCCAGATCCGTAAAAGCAGTGTGGGTCAGTCCGCCCAGCGCACCATTCCACCACGCCATAGATAGCAGGAAATGTTCGGTAGTATCGGCATCAGTGAACCATTCTTTTCTGGCGCTGTCGTAGGTGCCATATACTGCAGGGTTATCCTGTTGTAAGTCGGCCTTTGCTATTCCCCATAATACCACCGCCTGATTTTCTTCATAAAAAACCAGGTGTTCATCTTCCGTAAATCCTATTTCACCGAAGGAGGTTAAACGGTTAAAGCTATCGTTCACTGCTTTGTTATTACCCAGTGAGAGATAATATTGCCGCAGGGATGCTGGTAATTGAATCTGTAACCGGGCTTCCAGCGCCGCTACCATGGCCTCCGGATAACCATGATTGGCATCTTCGGCTAAGTTGTATAATTTGTGTATGATTGCTAAGTAGTGCATGATAAAACAAACTTACAAAGTAAAGTCGAAAACCTTATGACCAAATACGTCGCTTTTCTCAGGGCGGTGAACGTAGGCAAGCGAACCGTTAAAATGGAAAGCCTGCGTGAACTGCTGGACACCGCCGGCTTTAAAAATGTAACGACTTATATTCAAAGTGGCAATGTGATGTTTGCATCCGGCAGTGGGAATGCGGCCTCGCTGTCCGATAAAATAGAAAAGCTGTTGCTTAAAAACTATGGGTTTGAAATCCCCACTATTATCAGGTCTGTGACGGCACTGGAAGCCGTGGTAAAACATACACCATTCCCCGGTATTGTGCCGGATAAGTCGCTACAGGTATATGTATCCTTTCTTTCCGGGCCGGTAGGACCGCATGGCCCTGCCGTGATCGCCTCGCTGCAGTCAGCCGCAGAAACCCTGCATATGACCGACACAGAAGTATATACCCTTGTCAAAAAAGACCTGGTACCCAAAGGGCTGGATATCATTGCCCAGCTGGAAAAGAAGCTCGGTATCCCCTGCACTACCCGTAACTGGGCGACGGTGAATAAAGTGATCTGGTAATTTTTTGGGGCACCTGTAAGTTTTCACGCCCCGGCTGCAACTAATCACCTAAAGCAATATTCATGGAGCAACCGGCATTCCTCGCCACTATACAGCAGCACCAGGGCATCTTACATAAGCTTTGCCGCCTGTACCGGGATAACCCGGAAGACCGGGAAGATCTTTTCCAGGAAATGATCTTCCAACTATGGAAGTCGTTTCCTTCCTTTGAAGGGAATGCCAAAATCAGCACGTGGATTTACCGGATTGCGTTGAATACCGCGCTGGCAGGTTTCCGCAAACGAAGTATCCCGGTTACGTATACCGATACCTTTCCGGATATACCCACTACTGAAAACAATACCACCCTGCAACAGGATCAACTATTTGCCGCGCTGAAACAACTTTCTGACGCAGATAAGGCTATCATCGCCTTATATCTCGAAGACATGAGTTACCAGGAAATTGCCAGCATCGTGGGCATCGACGAAAATTATGTAGGTGTAAAACTTAACAGGATTAAAACCAGGATCAAAAACATTTTAAACTTATAAACATGGACCCTTTAAAAGCAGCCTGGGATAATACGCCCACACCATCGAGAAACACAGCAGAAATCGCCGCCATCATAGACCAACAGGCATCGCCTGTAATGAGAGGGATCAGGAAACAACTGATCATAGAACTACTGGGATATACGGCGTTCCTGGTGGTATACTATGATTTTTTTGATGGAGATAAAAAACCATTTTATCTCAATGCCCTACTGGTTATTTCTCTATTATTCCTGCTGGCGTATAACGTAGCCGGCTACACGCTGGCAAAAAATCCTTCTATGGGAAATAGTTTGCTGGAGAGTATGCAACGGCAGCTACAACGCCTCAAACGATATGCACTTGTTTCCGTTTCCTCCAGGATATTAGCCTTCGCGGGCATCTTTACCTTCTTCCTGGCGGGCATCCACTGGAATAGCAGCAAATATGCCGCAATAGGAGTTATCATTCTCGGGATAATAGTACAGCAGTTTTTCCTTCGAAGAATATGGATGGGCAGAATTAAAAGACTCAGCGACACTATCGCAGGGTTAAAGGGATAAATATTCGTCCGCCGATTTTCCTTGTCTGTCATCTTTTATGAAAGGTTGGACCTATTGATTTATCTTGTTTGGGATACTTGCGGAAATTTGATTTATGAAAACGAATGAATCCACACTAACGACTACATGGAAAACGACGCCCGGTAGTTGGCTACTTACCTTGCTTATCGCAGAGAAATGGTGGCTGCATGTTATGTTTGTGCTAAGCTCATGGACATTTGTGACACTGGCGATCTACTTTTATACAGGGCATACCCGTGCAGGCTGGAGCGGTTCCATCCCCCAATTAATCATGTGTATATATTTGGGGAAAACCTTAGGCGAAGTTTTGCTACTCCGAAAATTGGGCATTTTTGTGCTTGGATTCCTTTCCATGTGGATGCTAGCGTCGCTATCCGGCCTCATGATGCTTGACCATTATGACCACCTGTTTCATGATTCGCTATTATTATCCCTCATCGCGGTTTCGCCTGTTCCTTTCGTAGCATTGAGCCTGGGTATTTTTCTAAAATTGATCCGGCATACGGTCCGCCAGCAATATACCGAATCCACGCAGCGCCAAAGTGAATTAGACCTGTTGCTATCGCAACTCAGTCCACACTTTTTGTTTAATACACTTAATAATCTCTACGGCCTTTCGCTTACGCAGAGCCAGCGCATGCCGGAACTGATCCTTAAATTATCGGATCTATTGCGCTATTCGGTGTATGATGCCCGGCAAACTTTTGTGCCTTTAAAATCGGAGTTAGCATATATTAACAATTACATAGAACTGGCCACCACCAGCGTTGGCGACAGGTTGGTACTCACTACGAACATGCCGGTGGTAAATGATCCGTCTGTGCGGATAGCGCCTATGTTACTGATTGTATTTATTGAAAATGCATTTAAACATTCGCAGAACTCAACGGCTGCTAACATTTATATTAACATCCGATTGGAAGTTTCTGACAAACGTATACTCTTTAACATTAGTAACTCCTATAATGAGGATGCAACAGATACCATCACAGAAAATAGTGGTGTAGGCATTGCCAATAGTATAAAGCGACTGCAACTATTATATGAGAATGCGTATGAATACCGGTATGAGAAAAGTGACCGATTGTATACCGCTACCTTAATACTACACCTGAAATAGTGATCATGATTAGTTGTCTTATTATTGACGATGCACCTATTGCCCGGGAAATAGTGGCTGCTTACTGCAGCCACCTGCCCTTTCTCCATATCGCAGGCTCCTGCAGCAATGCACTGGAAGCCAAAACGATCCTACAAACCACGCCCATAGATCTTTTATTCCTGGACATTAATATGCCGGTACTAAATGGCATCAGTTTCCTAAAAACATTAAAACAGGTACCAGCTATCATTTTTACCACGGCTTATAAGGAATATGCAACGGATGCTTTTGACCTGTCGGCGTGCGACTATCTCGTAAAGCCGTTTTCGCTGGAACGATTTATTGTAGCGGTAGACAAGGTCAAAGAAAAAATACAGCCGGCAATAGGGACTGATCCGTATTCTTTTCTAAAAGCAGATGGTAAAATTTACAAACTACCGCATGAAGATATTTTATTTGCAGAAGCGAAAGGAAATTATACAAAAGTGGTATGCACTCAACAGGTGATTATTCCCAACCTCTCGTTTTCCGCTTTGGAAGCGATGTTGCCCACTACTACTTTCATCCGGACCCATCGTTCGTTTCTTATCAACAAAACGAATATTACGCACATACAAGGTAATTGCGTTTACATACAGAAGCACGAAATTCCGATCGGGAACAATTACAAAGATGCCTTGTTCAAACAATTGGGCCTGTGATTAATAAGCGCCCAGTATTTGTTTGAGATGATGTTCCATATGATGCAGATAATCTTCTATCAAAAACTGTAACGGCAACACGGTACCATCTCCATACTTGCAGCATTTTAGCAGGTCATCTTCCGAAATAACGACCATGACAGCAGCCAGATGGCGGTTATACGTTTCCCATAACAGCAAAATTAGCTGGCGGTCCTGTTGCTGGTATTGTTGTGCACTTACCCAGGCATCTCCGTCGTAGGCGATTGTGGGTACATTTTCTACCCGACCTCTCACAAACCGTTGGTGGTTGTTGGCGGCTGAATCGACGAGGTGACCAAGGATTTCTTTTTTAGACCATTTACCTGGTGCCGGCTTCACCGTAAAATCAGCATCTGCTATGGAGCGGATGCGGCCTGGAATAATATCACACAGATTCAATAATCGTTGCGCAACGTGCTGCACTGCCATGGAAATCTCTTTTCACCAAATTTAGATTTTTATAATTAAAAAAACGCGTGCTTTTCAATAGCTTTATAAAGCGTTAAAATAAGCCTATGCACGAGGTGAGGAAAATTTGTTTTGTTATACTGGGGATGATCATCTTCACAAAAAATATTTTTGCTACCGGTTATCCTGTCAAATACCTGGGTATAGAAGACGGCTTATCCAACAATGCAGTGACCAGCGTATACCAGGACCACAAAGGTTTTATGTGGTTTGGCACTTATGATGGATTGAACCGTTACGATGGTTACAAGTTTAAAATTTACCGCAATAAAATTGGCGACAGCACCTCGCTGGTAGACAATGTTATTTATGCATTGGCAGATGATAACCAGCACCAGCTCTGGGTGGGCGGGCGCAGAGGGGTATCTGTTTTTAATCCTGCGAATGAGCAGTTCACCATGCCCAGCTATTTGCCAGCCAATAGCAAAACAGCCCGGAAGGTGAATGGCAACATACACATTATCAAATCTGACGACAGCGGCATTTTATTAATCGGTACAGAAAAAGACGGATTACTTTTATTCAACAACAGTACGGCTACCGGACGGCAGATCCCGTTAAACAACCACCGTTCGGGCATTACAGACTATGAGGTGACCGCCATTGAATTTGCAGGAAAATGGGTTTGGGTATTTGTGCAAGGTGTAGGCTTGTGTAAATATGATATAGCACGGCAGCAGTTGGATATTATTTGCAGAGATATCACCCGCGGCAATTGCTTAATGGCAGACAAATCCGGCAACATATGGCTGGGAACAGATACAGGCGTTGTCCGTTATATTCCTGCTACCGGAAAATATGCAGGCAACGCACTCCCGGAAAATAGTAAAATAGTGAACCTGTATACCGACAGGGAAGGAACGATCTGGAGTGCCTCCGATGGAAACGGTATTTACCTGATGGCAGCTACCGACTCCCTGGCAAAGCCTTTCACGTCACCTGGCAGCAAACAACAGCTTAGCAGTAATGCGGTATATTCTATTTATGAAGACAGGGAAGGCCGCAAATGGATCGGCACTTTACGCGGCGGCATCAATATCATCACACCAAAGCACAATCCGTTTGAATTAAATGTGCTGAATAAAAATGCCGATGCCCGCGCTATCGACAACTTTATTTTTTCCTTTTGTGAAGATGCCCACCATAATATCTGGATAGGTACAGATGGCGGCGGCCTCAAATACTGGAACCGGGAAAACAATACCTGGACCTCCTTTCAACATGCCCCCTCCGGTAAATCCGGTATCAGCAGTAATTTTATTACGAGCATCGTTGCCGACCGTCAGCATGACATTTGGATGTCGACCTGGTTTGGGGGCGTAAACAGGTATTCCGCTGCCAGCGGTACTTTTGAACAGTATGTTTGTTTTAATCCCTATACACGCAGCGCCGAAAACAATGTATGGATCGTGTATGAAGACGCGCAGCAGGAACTTTGGGCCAGCACCACCAACAACGGTACTTTATACCGCCTGAACCGGCAGCAAAACAGGTTTGATCTTTTCGACAGCAGCCTGGTAAATATGCAATGCCTTGCAGAAGACAGAGACGGTAATTTTTGGGGAGGTAATTATTCTTCCCTCATCAAAATAGACAGAGCCCGCAAACAACATCAGCGTTTTGATATAGGTTATACCGTAAGATCTATTCATCAGGATCAGCGGGGCATATTTTGGGTAGGCACAGATGGCGGCGGCCTGTTACGCTTTGACCGGAAAACCGGTCAGTATAAACGTTTCACCACCTCCGAAGGACTACCCAGCAATTCCATTTTACGCATGCTGAAAGATAAGGCCGGTAACCTCTGGCTCAGTACCTTCAATGGATTATGCCGGTTCGATCCCGCAAAAAACAGCTTCCGCAATTTTTCAGCCTCCGATGGACTGCAAAGCAATCAATTCAGCTTTAACGCCGCCCTCGAATTGAGTTCCGGAGAATTTATGTTTGGTGGCATCAAGGGCTTTAATATTTTTCACCCCGATAGTGTGTACGCCCAAACCGCCATCCCACCGGTGTTGCTGACGGCGATCAGAATAAATAATACCCCCATCACGCAGCAGGACAACTATGTGACCAAACGAAGTCAGGAAGATGTACGGGAAATTACGGTACCCTATGACAAGGCCACCATTGCCTTTGATTTTGTGGCGCTGGAATATACTTTGCCGGATAAAATCAGTTATGCTTACCGGCTGCAGGGATGGGATAATGACTGGAACTATGTTGGACAGACCAAAACCGCCAACTATACGCACCTGCAGGAAGGCAATTATGTTTTTGAAATAAAAGCCAGCAATGCAGACGGCGTGTGGAGTAATGACATCCACACGGTAAAGCTGACTGTATTGCCTCCCTGGTACAGAACCTGGTGGGCTTACCTGATCTATATCAGCAGCACCCTGGCGGCCATTTACGCCTATATCCGCTACAAATCCAGGGAAGAAAGATTGAAGTATGAAATTAAACTGGCGCACCTGGAAAATGAAAAAGAGAAGGAAGTGAATGAAAAGAGACTGTCTTTCTTCACCAATATCTCCCACGAATTCAGGACACCACTTACCCTGATCATCAACCCGCTGAAAGAGCTGGTGCAAAATAAAGATAACCGGGACCTGAGTATCGTTTACCGCAATGCCAGGCGGCTGCTTAGTCTCGTAGATCAGCTGTTGCTGTTTCGCAAAGCCGACCGCGATGGCGATCAATTGAAAATTTCCAGGCTGGACATGGTGAACCTTTGCCAGGAAGTATACGGCTGTTTTTCCCAGCAGGCTAAAATCAAAAATATAGACTACCAGTTCCTGCATCCGGAAACCACCATTGAAATATACGGCGATAGCGAAAAACTGGAAATTGCCGTATTTAACCTGCTGTCCAACGCATTTAAATTTACACCGGATAATGGCAGCATTATTTTCGAAGTAAGTAGTCCGGCGGATACCGTCATCATCACCATCAAAGACAGTGGCTGTGGTATTGAAGGCAGCGTAGGTAACCGGATTTTTGAAAAATTCCAGCGGGCGCAGGATCACAAAGAATCCCTGCAAACCGGCTTCGGCATAGGGCTATACCTGGTGAAACATTTCATTGATAGTCATCATGGCACCATCAGTTACCAGAGCAAAATAAATGAAGGCAGTGCTTTTCTTATTTCCCTGAAAAAAGGGAACGCCCATTTTGCCGGTACACTGCTATTGGAAAATGCCGGCTATAAATCGGCCCTCCTGGAAGAGCTCACCGCCGCCAATACCCTCGCAGTACCGGAAATACCCATAAACACCAAAGAAATAGAAGGTACTACCACCACCATTACAGAGAAAAAATCTATCCTTCTGATCGATGATCATGATGAAATCCGGCAATACCTGCAGCAACTATTCAAGGACAAGTTCATTGTATATGAGGCGGATAATGGTACCAGCGGCTTTGCAGCTGTGCAGCAATATATGCCCGACCTGGTGATCAGCGATATACAGATGCAGGGCATGGACGGTGTAGAACTATGCGCCAAAATCAAACAAACCGCCACCCTGAGCCATATACCCGTGATTTTACTCACCGGCTCCTCCGCCTCCGATACCCGGCTCAAAGGACTGGAAGGTGGCGCGGACGATTATATCACCAAACCATTCGAGAAAGACTTTCTCCTGGCCAAAGTGCATAACATCATTAAAAACAGGAATCTGCTCCAGCAATATTTCTTTGACCGCATTACCCTCAAAAACAGCAATATCCGGGTGCCGGCAGAATACCAGGATTTCCTGAAAAGATGTATTGAAATTATCGAAGACAACCTGGAAAATGAAGAATTCTCCATTAAAAAGTTCACACTGGAAATAGGCATGAGCCATTCCAGTCTTTATAAAAAGGTAAAATCCATCTCCGGCCAAACGATCAATTCCTTTATCCGTTCTATCCGGCTCCGGAAAGCAGCCGTTTTACTCCTTAAGGAAAACTATACCATCACCCAGGCAGCGATGCAGGTAGGTATTGGTGACATCAAATATTTCCGGGAGCAATTTGTGAAGCTGTTTGGGATGAACCCTTCTGATTATGTAAAAAAATACAAGCACTCGTTCAACCGGGACTTTAATGTTACGGAAAGTTAATTCCGCCATTGCCAGGTACTTACCGGGTATCTCCCAATACCGTGTATTATACCGGAGACAACACTGCTTTCCGGTACTACCACCGGATAATTTGATCGGGGTGAGGAGCCGCCTTTCAAGGCATTCTCCGGTATTTCCGCCATGGCACTCACTCCAGACATGATTCCTCATCAAATTACCCCCTCTTATAATTTACGATTTTACCCCCCTTTTTAAATGATTTACCCCCTCTATGATTGCTGAGGGGGGTAGTACATTGCGACTATCAGGAGGGCTGGGTACGATCACCCTCCCTGCAACCAAAAGCATATTCCACCTTCCAATTCATTAAAATTAATGCGTTATGAAAAAACTTCTATCCGGAACGGACCTCTTATTGTTTGTCCCATTACGGAGACCAACTGTGTTGATCCGTTTGGGTTTTCTTTTACTAATGTTCTTTGCGGTTGATGTACAGGCACAACAAACCACCATTACAGGCAGGGTAATTGCAGACGGAGAGGCCATTCCCGGCGTAACAGTGCGGGTAAAGCTTAAAACAGCCGGTACATTAACCGATGCGGATGGTAAGTTCTCCATTGCAGCGGCCATCGGCGACACCCTGTTATTTAATCACATTGCATATACCGACGAGCGTGTAGCTGTAAAAAGCGCTGCGCCGTTAAAAATAGTGCTCCAGTCACTCAGTAAAAACGTGACGGAGGTAGTGGTAGTTGGTTACGGCACCCAGAAGAAAGCCACCCTCACCGGCTCTATTTCGGTGGTAAAGGGCGCCGACATGGTGCAAAGCCCGCAACCTAACATCTCCAATTCATTGACCGGACGCTTCTCCGGCGTTATTGCCAACAACCGCTCCGGCGAACCAGGATATGATGGCTCCAATATCAGCATTCGCGGACTGGCCACCACCGGTAACAATGATGTGCTGATCGTGGTAGATGGAGTTCCCGGACAAATCGGCGGATTAGAAAGACTGGACCCCAACGATATAGAAAGTGTATCTATCCTGAAAGATGCATCTGCCGCCGTATACGGTAGCAGGGCCGCTAACGGAGTGATGTTGGTGACGACCAAAAGAGGGAAAACCGGTAAGCCGGTTATCAACTACAGCTTTAACCAGGGATTTTCTTCTCCCACCCGTCTGCCTAAAATGGCCGATGCAGCCACTTATGCACAAATTAGAAATGAAATTCAATATTATACCAATCCTGCCGGCGGCATGAACCAGTTTTATACCGATGCCCAACTGCAGAAATTCCGCGATGGGTCCGATCCGATTAACTTTCCCAATACCAACTGGCAGGAAGCTACCCTGAAAAAAACGGCTACGCAAAACCAACATAGCCTGTCGGTAAATGGTGGCGGCGAAAACGTGCGCTACTACATATCGCTTGGTATGCTGGGCCAGAATGGATTGTATAAAAATGGGGTGACCAAATACGATCAGTACAATTTCCGGTCTAATATAGATGCGGATGTGACCAAGCGGTTAAAGGTAAGTTTATACTTATCAGGACGTCAGGAAGACCGGATGTATCCCACTACCGGCGCGGGCGACATCTTCCGCAGTATTTACAGGGCTTACCCTACGGTACTAGACAGATATCCAAACGGATTACCTACTACCGGTATAGAATTAAACAATCCGGTGATGCAGGTAACGGATGCCGGTGGTATTAACCGGAACCCCAGCCAGGTGTTTAACGGCATTCTGAAAGGCTCCTACGCCATTCCGGGTGTGGAAGGATTATCACTGGATGGCTATTTGTCGGCCGATAAATCCTGGAACTTCGGCAAATCGTTTAGTACGCCCTATAAAGAGTATACCTATAATGCTGCCAACAACACCTATACTCCAACAGTAGTAGGTGGTTCCGGCGGGAAGGCTTCACTGGCAGAAGCACAGCGGAATGTGTCTTTGCTGACTACCAACATCAAACTGAATTATGCCCGCCACTTTGGCCAGCATAATGTAAATGCTTTTGTGGGCTATGAGCAAAGTAAAAATATGCTGGATACCCTCAATGCTTCCCGTTTAAATTACCCAACCCCACAAACGCCGGAGCTGTCACAGGGCGGATCTGCTGCTACAGATAAAAATAATTCCGGCAGCAGCTACAATTTTACCCGTAAAAGTTACTTCGGTCGCATTGGGTATGACTATATGGAAAAATACCTGCTGGAAGTACAGGCGCGTGTGGACGGATCTTCTACTTTTCCTCCCGGTAACCAATACGGATTTTTCCCTTCTATGTCTGCCGGCTGGCGTATTTCAAAAGAAGCATTTTTTAAACCGGTTAAGTTTATCAACGACCTGAAATTACGCGGCTCCTATGGATCGCTGGGTAATGATAATGTGGGCCTGTTCCAGTATTTCGATAACTATTCCCTGATAAATCAATATGTACTCAACGGCCAAATTCATTCGGGTATCGATTTAACCAAACTGGCCAACCCATATATTACCTGGGAAATAGCGAAGAAAATGGACCTGGGCTTGAATGCCATTTTCCTGGATCATTTCAACCTGGAAGTTATTTACTTCCAACAGAAACGTTCTAAAATATTGACCCAGCGGAATGCTTCCCTGCCACAAACATCTGGTATTGTAAATCCATATGATGCCACCAAACCACTGGTCCCTGCAGAAAACATAGGTAAAGTCAACAGCAATGGTATCGAAGCCACACTTGGTTATGATAACACCAGCAGCGGCGGCTTCCACTATAATATTTCCGGTAACATGACCTATGCCAAAAATAAGATCATGTTCATTGATGAAGCGTCCGGTATTCCGTCCTATCAGCGTCAAACGGGCGGTCCGATGAACACCTACCTGCTGTACAATGCCATCGGCATTTTCAGAACAGCAGAAGATCTGAATAAATATAAACACCTGTCTGGTGCACAGGTGGGTGACCTGATCTATGAAGATCACAATGGCGATGGTGTGATCAATGCCGATGATGCGGTTAGAACCAAGTATGGCAATATTCCGGAGATCACCTATGGTATCATCTTAAATGGCGATTATAAGGGATTTGATTTATCGATCCTGTTGGCCGGGCAAAGTCATGTAAGTCAGTATGTACTTCCTGAATCTGGCACTATCGGCAACTACTACAGCAGCTGGGCAGATAACCGCTGGAGTCCCAACAACGTTAATGGCAGCTACCCAAGGGTAGACGAGCGCGCTTCTTCTTCTGTTAACGGCGGTCTGTATAATAATACATTCTGGCTGAACAATGCTTCTTTCCTGAGATTAAAGAATATATCACTGGGCTACACCTTCCATTCCGAACTCTTGTCCCGCGCAAAGATTGGCGCGCTCCGGGTATATGCCAATGCATTTAACCTTTTCACCATTACCAAAGTAAAAGACTATGATCCGGAAGGCAACAGTGGCAGCGGACAGTTTTATCCGCAGCAACGGATCATCAATGTTGGTGTAAATGTTAAATTCTAAACCGTAAAAAATCAAGCAATGAAAACGTCTCATTTTATATATAGCGTGGCTTTAGTAGCAGCAGGACTATTCTCTTCCTGCAAAAAGGATTATCTGAACATTACGCCTACTGACCGTGTGTTGGGCAGCGCCGTATTGGCTGATTCTTCCTTATTCGAAAATTATGTGATTAACCGGTACCTGAGTATAAAAATGCAGGACAAAGAAGGAGAAGGCACCAATCCCGGATTTGGCAGAGGATTCGAATATGCACTGTGGAGCTCTATTTCAGACGAATCCATGTATAACAATGATGATAATACCTGGGTGATTCAACAGGGACATGTGGCGCCGGAAAATACCGGTATTGCGGGTACCATTTGGGGTAGAAGCTATCGCGGTATCCGGGAATGCAACTACGCCATCAATAACATTGACAGCGTGGATATGAGTGTGGCCTTACACAAAAGGCTGTTGGCAGAATTACGTTTTATCCGCGCCTACCGCTATCATGACCTGATCCGCAACTATGGCGGCGTGGTAATGATGGGTAATAAAGAGTATAGTTTAAACGATGACCTCACTGATCCGGCTTTATTTCAACGGGCCACGCTACAGGAGTCTATGGATTATGCAATAGCTGAACTAACGGCAGCCGCGGCAGATTTGCCGGTGAGCAATGACGGCACCTGGCAGTCGGGCCGTGCTACACAGGGCGCCGCACTGGCATTGAAAGCACGCTTACTGCTATACGCCGCAAGTCCCTTGTATAAAGTGGGTACCTGGCAGGCAGCGGCTACCGCTGCAAAAGTAGTGATGGACCTGTCCAGATACTCGCTCACAGATGATTACAGCCAGTTGTTCCTGAAAGCAGACAACAGCGAAATTATTTTCGCCCGTCAGTATGCGGTAGGTGCGCGTCACGTATGCCTCGAAATATCTAATGGGGCCAATGGTTACGGCGGATGGGCAGGCAACACGCCCTTGCAGAATATGGTAGACGCCTATGAAATGAACAACGGCAAACTGATTACAGATGCGACTTCCGGCTATGATCCGCAACATCCGTACGCCAACAGAGACGCCCGTTTTTATGCCACGATCCTTTATAACGGCGCACCATACCGGGGTTCTACTGTACAAACATTTTCGCCTGGTGGCAAGGATGGGAAAGACGGTCCTTCTAACTGGAATGCTACCAAAACAGGTTACTATCTCCGTAAATTCATGGATGATAAAAACCCTATTGATAATCCCTGGGATATAGCAGGGTTACAACCCTGGATATATTTGCGCTATGCAGAAGTATTACTGAACTATGCAGAAGCACAGAACGAAGCCGTAGGACCTGATGCCACTGTGTACGATGCTGTTAATAAAATCCGGCAACGTGCCAGTGTAAAGCAGCCTCTATTGACTCCAGGATTATCACAGGCCGACATGCGGACTGCCATACAGCGCGAAAGACAGGTGGAGCTGGCATATGAAGAGCACCGCTTTTATGATGTACGCAGATGGAAAATTGCTAACGTAACAGAAAACGTACCGGCTTATGGTATAGACGTGGCCGTTAGTGCTCCCGGTGTATACACCTATACCCGGAAAGTAGCATTATCCGGCCGCTTATTCAGTGATAAAAACTACTGGCTGCCTATTCCAAGAGCAGACATACTGGCGTCTAATAAAAAGCTGGAGCAGAATCCCGGCTACTAACAACATTTCCGCAGAACATATATAAATCCGCAAAGGAATAAAACAGCAGCTGATGGAGCTAAAATACCGGTCAACAAATTTCGAAAAAAATCAACCTGTATTTTGGTACTTTACAGTCTTACATCAGTGGATGCTTTATTCCTTTGCGGCTTTGCGTGAACCAAACCGCGTTATTATGAACATGAAAAAAACAATTTGCTCACTGCTCCTTTGCGGTGTGCTGCAAACGGCTGTATCGCAAAGCAGTACACCTTTACAGGTTCATATAGACCTACAACATACCGCGCAAACCATTCAAAATTTTGCCGCTTCTGATGCCTGGGCTTGTCAGTTTACCGGCAACTGGCCCGATAGCAAAAGAGAGCAGATGGCCGACTGGCTGTTTAGCCCAGATACCAGCAGCAGCGGGCAACCTAATGGAATAGGTTTATCTATGTGGCGCTTTAATATTGGCGCAGGCAGCGCAGAGCAGGGCGACAGCAGCGGCATTAAAGATGAATGGCGCAGGGCGGAATGCTTTCTGGAAGCAGATCATACTTACAACTGGCAAAAACAGGCAGGACAATTATGGTTTTTACAAGCTGCCAAAGCAAGAGGCGTTACCAATTTCCTGGGATTTCTGAATAGTCCCCCGGTCGCATTTACCACTAATGGAAAAGCATTTGCAGATCATGGCCAGTGCAATCTTGCTCCGGATAAATATAATGCGGTTAGTATTTTTTTGAGAGATGTAATACGCGGCGTACAAAAAAGTACGGGGGTAACGCTCGGCTATATCAGCCCCGTGAACGAGCCGCAATGGGATTGGAGTGACGGTGGACAAGAAGGTTGTCCTTATAACAACGAACAGATTTACGGACTGGCCACATCTATTGCTCAAACATTTGGTGCAGCTCCGCTATCTACCCGCATATTGGT
>NZ_DATCVJ010000536.1:0-1553 GCF_036566945.1 Chitinophaga sp.
ATAAAATTCCATTTCCCGGCTTAAGGCCAGGTACTGCCGGTTAATCAGTGAATATATTTTTCTCAGCACTAACTGCATAATATTCAGGATGCGGGTAGTTATATGCGCGAAAAAACTTAACAGGCTTCCACCGCTGCTCCAGCGTATTTCCATTTCTTCCCACCGCTCATTTTCGTATAACATGTTATACAAACTCTTGTTTACGGTGTAGATATAACTGCCAAGCTTCATGCTCCGTTGCGAAAAATGCGTGAATTCGTGCGCCAGTAGCATTTTAAGTTCACTGATGTTCACACTATTGACAAGTCCGAGCCCAATCTCCAGATTTTTCCTGGTGGGCCAAAACAGGCTTAGAAAACTGGAGTTATAAAAAACAGTGGCATTCATGTCCGGGACAACAAAAATTTTCTTCGGAAAACGAATACGTGTGTCTTTCACCAATTGCGCGATGAAATCAAATAAATCAGGATGATTATCGGCAAAAATCTGAGTACGATAAGGATTAACGGTGGGGCGCTTATTAAAAAGAAACTTTATAAGAAAAAACAATACCATCCCTCCCAGTAGCACAAGACTAAGTCCTATGACGCCGGAAATCCAGGTAGGGTAAGTTCGGAATAATATGATCCCTCCTGATATACAGGCCACCGCCAGGGCAACAGCGGTAAGTAATAAGACCACGTAAAGAATAAAGAACAAGACAACGCAGCTGACGGCTTTCATTATCTGTTGCCTAAATAATAACGTGGGCTGAATGAGCGCCAGATCCGCGTTCTCCGGGCACTCAGGATATAAGTTGGTCATAACAAAACATCAGGTTAGATACGATCGTAACAGCAAAAGGGATTTAAATGTATATAATATTCAGTAACTTCTTTGCTACTGTCAGGCTATCGGATATTTATATGGGTCGTTGAGTGGCGCTCCTGAGTTGGGTTTTAAAGGATTTCTCCAATATATATTGTTTATGATAATATGTTACTTGGCACATGGTCAACTGATTTTTTTGAGGAAATGGGCAAAAGGTCTCTCTTCTTAGCGAACGATCGATAATGAAAAAAATTGTCTGAGCGACACTTTTTTCAACCGGAAATTATAGCTGTTTTTATTCATTGTCACCGAAAACACCCACCAGTGAAGCGTAACGGCAGTGGGAATTATGGAAGCGCGAAGGATGTCAGTACAAATACAGGAAACAGCAAAAAAGTATCAGGAAGAAGAAATACCTCTTTAGTGTACCGGCGCAGGAAGAAATAGTCTGATAGCAGCTACGAAAAGAACAAAGGTGTCCGGATACAGGTGCATTATAAACCCTGCATCCGGATTCCCTTATTATCCCACCATTGGGTGTCTTTTATACGGAATTGTACGATCAAATAAATAACGATAGGTTGTCAGCTGTCTGGAAGGAACGGCTCCGAGACTTTCCGCCACATTTTGCATCCTTGGGTTAAAATCACCGATCCATTGCATTTCGTAATCTACATAATGGGCCATGTCCGTTTGGATGAGTTTAGCCCCTTCCACAATCATATAGGCATCTATCCCTTTTC
>NZ_DATCVJ010000537.1:0-24095 GCF_036566945.1 Chitinophaga sp.
TGATATCCTTACCTGTTTCGGAAGGGAAACCATCCACCACATACAGCGGTTCGTTGGTCGATTTGATGGAGTTACCGCCACGAATGCGCACAATGGTTTGTCCGCCGGGAGCGGCGTTGGTTTGGCTTACCTGTACACCTGCTGCCCTGCCCTGTATAGCTTGTGCCGCATTGGAGATAATGCCCCCATTGTTCATCTGATCGCTGGAAATGGAGCTGATAGAACCGGTGAGGTCTTTTTTCTTTGTGGTACCGTACCCTACTACCACTACATCGGTGAGGTTGGATACATCGTCTTCCAGTGTTACTTTAAAAGTAGTGGTGCTGCCATCAATTTTCACCGACCATGGTTTAAAACCTACCATAGAAAACTCCAGTGTTTCTCCGGGGTTGGCGCTGATGGTGAAGCTACCATCTGCTTTACTTACCGCACCACGTTTGGTACCTTTTACGGTAATAGTCGCACCGGGTAAAGGTTGTCCTTTGGCGGTGGTAACGGTACCGTGAATTTCTACCGGTGGTGGCGGTGTGCTGGCCGGCTGAGTGGCCGTTTTTGTTTTAACGATAATGGCGCCGCCTTCAATGGAATAGGAGAGCGGCTGGTTGCGCATGAAAATATTCAGCGCATCGCCAACAGGCATATTTTTTACCTCGATGTTGGTTTTGCCGCTTTTCTCCAGCAGGGCTTCATCCGCCAGGATGTTGAGGCCTGTTTGTTTGTTGATTTCGCGGAAGACATCTTTTGCGCTGGCGTTTTTGAAAGACAGGTTCACCACCTGGTTCTGCGATTTTGCCGCATTCACCTGCATACCGGTGGCGAGACAAAGCAGGGTCAGTAATTTACCAACCTTCAGGTGTGTGGTTGAACGCCGGTTCCTATCATACCGGGTACAGGCAACAGTGCTTAATTGCATACGTCTGCTGAGTTTTGATTTAGATAAATGGTTTGGTTGTGCTATCGGCTTTATTCAATGCTACGTCGGCTTATCGCCTGAATTGGTTGATTTGATTATTCACTGATACTGCTCATTATTCATCACCCTGGACAATCAATTTTTTCCCCTCGATCTTATATGACACGTTATTTGCATCCAGCATTTTTAATACATTCGTCAGACTGCTATGGCGGCTGATCATACCGAAAAACTTCCTTGGTTTTACCTTGCCTTCATATACAATTTCCAGATCATACCAATGTGAAAACTGTCGTAATACGGTGGTGAGATCTGCGCTCTCGAACTGAAAGTAGCCGGATTTCCAGGCTACAATTTCGTCTGTGTTGATACCAGTTACTTTTTTTAAACTTCCGTTGGCGCTTACCTGCGACTGTTCTCCCGGCGCCAGTTGCATGCTGCCTTTTTCACTGTTTACTTTTACGGCTCCTTCCAGCAGGGTGGTGTTGATAGTGGCTTCGTCTGCGTAGGAGTTGATATTAAAATGGGTACCCAGCACGTCTACTGTGATTTGTTTTACCTGGATGCGGAAAGGTTTATGTGCATCGTGGGCAATTTCAAAGTAGGCTTCTCCCGTGAGGGATATTTTGCGCTCATTGCCGGCAAATGTAGCCGGGAAGCGGATGGATGAAGCCGCGTTGAGCCATATTTTACTCCCGTCGGCCAGCACCAGCGGATAAGTTTCGCCGGCAGCGGTGGTGAGGGTATTGTAGAGTGGTGCGCTGGCTTCACCACTTGTTTTTTCGTATACCAGCTGTCCGTTTTTAGTTTTGATGGTGCTGTTACCCTGTTGTGCCAGCTGTTGCATGCCTTTTTCGTCCAGCACAATTTTTTCTCCGTTGGCCAGGGTGAGCACCGCTTTATGGCTGCTGGCAGCTGGTTCCTTTTGTGCCTGTATCGTGGTAGCCGGCTTCGGCGTATGCCCGTGATTCAGCAGCAGGTAGCCTGCAGGAAGGGCAATAGCCGCGAGTATAGCCGCTGCTGCCGCGAGTCTGAACGTACCGGTGTATTTCCGGGGCTGGTGCATAGGAATTACGGGAGATGCCTGTATGTGCTTTAGCAGCTCCTTCCTGATCCTATCGCCCGGATCTGCCGATAATAATACCTTTTCGGGCTTTACGTCCCGGAATGCGCTTTGTAATTCATTTAACAGGGTGCGGTTGGAATTGTCCTGCCGCAGATAGTCCATCAGCTCAATGGCTTCCGTTGGAGTACATATCCGTTGCTGCCATCGGAGCAGTAATTGTTGATAATAAGCTTCGTTTCTTTCTGTGGACATGTATATACTATCCCGGAAACGACAGGTAGGGTGGGTTGGGATGAAAATATTTTTTTAGGACTGCCCTGATCGAGCATCAGTGCAGATAAAAGGAAGGCGGGCAGGAGTCCGTCGCTATTGGTATAAAAGAAAAACCGGATACTTTTCATGGCAAGGACCATATGTTCTTTCACGGTATTGCGGGAAATACCCAGCTCCATGGCTACTTCTTCATAGCTTTTGCTTTCTTCCCGGCATAGCCTGAATACTTTTTGCCGTTGAGGAGGCAGCTGACGGATGGCATCGTGGAGTAAGGCTTCGTATTCTTTCCATACCAGTTGGGTATCTGCATCGGCTGTTTGCTGTTGTAGTTCCTGCATCACCTGCAGGCGAAGGGCTTCATCGGCACTTATTTTCTTCAACAATTTAAATACATGATTGCGGGTAATGCGATACAGGTATCCGCTGAAGGACAGTGCAGGATTGATCCGCTCCCTGATCTCCCAGATCTTTATAAATACTTCCTGTAATGCGTCTTCTGCAAATTCAGGCACATTGACAAAATGGAGTATGTAGGTATAAAGTGAGGGGTAATATTGGTTGTATAATGCTATGTAAGCTTCTGCATCCCCCTGCTGCAGTTTCTTCAACAGAACAGCTTCTTCATTGCCCACGTGATTCGTTATTTAAAGCTAAAATAAGAATTTTGGAAGATATAAGCGAATTTTTGTCTTTCTCAGGATTATAGTGATTACGATGATTTTCCGGATTTTATCTTTTGGGATTTTGTAAGATTAAAAAGATTAGCGAAGCCAGATGCGAATTTTTATCCGCTGATATCTTCTAAAATCATTCTAAAATCAAAAAAATAAAAAATCAGTATAATCATCGTAATCAGTATAATCCTGAGAAAGACAAACTTCGCTTTAAGCAAACAAGTTTACATAATCCAGCAAAAACTGATCAAAATTACGAGGCGCCTGCCCGGTGAGTTGTTGCACCACCGGGGAAACGGCGGCCGCTTCTCCACGGGCATAGTGGGCATAGTCTTCTATAAGTCCTTCTGCCTGCCATGATGGGAATCCTGCCCGGGAAAGGGCTTGCAGCAACTGTTCCGGCGCCACATTGATATACTGAATGGGGCGTCCCAGTGCTGTAGAAAGTTTGGCCGCTAATTCCGTGTGCGTCAGGGATTCCGGGCCGGTGATATCATATATTTTTCCGGCATGTCCGGGTGTGGTAAGGGCGAGAGCGGCTACCGCTGCAATGTCCCGGATATCTACCAGGCTAATGCGGGCATCGCCGGCGGTGGCGAAGAATTTGCCCTGTTGAATGATAGGATCGCGGAAGCCCAGCAATCCCTGCATAAATAAATTGGGTCGCAGGAATGTATAGTCTATACCGGATGTACGGATTTTTTCTTCCACAGCGGCATGGTACCGGAGAAAGCGTACCGGGGAAGCTGCATCCGCATGCAGCTGGGAAAGTTTTACGATATGTTGTACACCAGCCTGCAAGGCTACGTCCACAAAATCGCTTTGTTGCTTTTCGGTATGTTCAGATGAGTTGGTGAGGAGAAAAGCCTTTTCTATGCCCTGTAAAGCCTTTGCCACACTGCCGGCATCATTAAAATCTCCGGTTACCACCTCTGCTCCCGGCAAAGCGTGGAGTGCGCGGGCGTTGTCGTCGATGGTTCTTACCATGGCACGAAAAGCAATGCCCTGTGCGGATAACTGTTTGGCCAATGTAGTGCCGATGCTGCCGGTGGCGCCTGTAATAAGGATGTTAGCGTGTTTCATCATTTATTTGTTTTATGATGTAAAACTCACTTTTTGTAAAGAGGCGGCCTTGTAAGAAAACGAAATCCGGCTGTGAATCCGCCGGGAACTTAAATTTGATAGTTGCCGGGATTTATTATCTTCGCCCCCGGTTCTTTACGTATTACAATCGAAGCAAGTAATGGTTCCCGCTGAAAGGCGGGATTAAAAGGGAACTGTGTGTAAATCACAGGCTGTCCCGCAACTGTAAGTTTTGAGCAGATAATGATCTGCAGCTGGTAAACAATATACCACTGTTCCGTTGGAGGAATGGGAAGGTGTTTAGCAGTGAAACGAGCCAGGAGACCTGCCTTTATTTCACTTTGACACTGCTTTCGGGGATTGAAGCAGGTCAGGTTTTGGTATGTAGTAATTTTTTAAGAACAGGGATATGGGAGATGGAAAAATCCGTCAACCAGTATGCCTGTTTAAAACAATTGCGTACTATCTTCTCCTCTCTTATTTTCTCCTCACAAAGCATTGCTATAATAAGTACAAGAGCGTGAACATCATGTATCACCTTTTAAACAATCAGCAATGATTATCCACAACTTAGGCTATCCGAGGATAGGTAGCCAGCGTGAATTGAAGAAAGCCTGTGAAAGCTATTGGACAGGCAGTATTACGATTGCTGCGTTACAGGAAGTAGCCGCCGGTATCCGTTTACAAAACTGGGAATTACAAAAGCAGGCCGGGATCGACTGGATTCCCTGTAATGATTTTTCGTATTACGACCAGGTATTGGATACCTCGCTGATGACAGGCGCCATACCGGCCCGTTACCAGGCGCTTACCGCAAAACAACTATCTGAAACAGACCTGTTGTTTGCGATGGCCAGAGGTTATCAGCGCGATGGTGATGATATCACCGCGATGGAAATGACCAAATGGTTTGATACCAACTACCATTACCTGGTGCCTGAATTTACCGCCGGGCAGGACTTTCAGCTGTTTTCCCGTAAAGTGGTTGATCAGTTCCTGGAAGCAAAGCAGGCAGGTTACGCTGCCAAGCCTGTATTGCTGGGCCCCGTTTCCTTCCTGTTGCTCGGTAAAGAAAAAGAAGCAGGATTTAACCGGTTATCATTGGCAGATAAATTGCTGCCCGTATACCTGGAGGTCCTCCGTTTGCTCACCGACGCCGGCGCCACCGTGGTGCAGCTGGACGAGCCCTGTTTATCACTCAATCTTTCTGCCGAAGCACTGCAGGCTATCACTGACGTATATACGAAAATACATGCTGCCTTCCCGCAGCTGCATATTGTGCTGGCGTCCTATTTTGAATGCTATGGTCAGCACCTGTCGGCGGTACTGGCATTACCGGTGCAAACGCTGCACCTGGACCTGGTACGTTGTCCGTTGCAACTGGAAGATGTATTACAAACCAACATCGCCGACAGCCAATTGAAGCTATCACTGGGCGTAGTAGACGGCAGAAATATCTGGAAGAATGATTATACAAAATCATTGGGTTTCATACAGCATGCGATTAAAATTTTAGGAGAAGATCGTGTAGCGATTGCCCCTTCCTGCTCCCTGTTGCATGTTCCCTGTGACCTGGATGACGAAACAGCGATATCTCCCGAAATAAAAAACTGGATGGCCTTTGCCAAACAAAAACTGCAGGAGTTAAAGGAACTGCGGGAGATTGTAAAAGGAAATATAGCTTTACTGGCCACCAATGAAGACGCCATCCGTAACCGCGCGGCCTCCGGGCTTATTCATCGTAAAGCGGTAAAAGACAGAGTCGCCGCATTTACGTTGCGTGATGCCAGCCGGAAAAGTGCCTTTACCATTCGGCAGGCGATACAGCAGGCGCAATTCGACTTACCATTATTTCCTACGACCACCATCGGTTCCTTCCCGCAAACGGATGATATCCGTCAGTTAAGAGCCCGATTGAAAAAAGGAGAACTGACCGTAGCACAGTACGACGCTGCCATAGAAAAAGCCACCATAGAGGTAATCCGCTGGCAGGAAGAAATTGGACTGGATGTATTGGTACATGGCGAGTTTGAGCGCAACGACATGGTGGAGTATTTCGGCGAACAGCTGGAAGGTTTTCTGTTTACCAAAAATGGCTGGGTACAGAGTTATGGCAGCCGTTGTGTAAAACCCCCGGTTATTTTTGGTGATGTAAGTCGCCCTGCAGACATGACCGTGCGCTGGAGCAGCTTTGCGCAAGCCAACACCAACAAACTGATGAAAGGGATGCTCACCGGACCGGTGACAATTCTGCAATGGTCTTTTGTAAGAGATGACCAGCCCAGATCTGCCACTGCCAACCAGATTGCCTGGGCCATACGCGATGAAGTGGTAGCCCTTGAAAATGCAGGTATTAAAGTGATACAGATCGATGAACCAGCCATCCGCGAAGGCTTACCTTTACGCCGGGAAAACTGGGCCGCCTACCTGGAGTGGGCCGTACAGGCGTTCCGCATTGCCGCCAGCGGTGTGAAAGACGAAACACAAATCCACACCCATATGTGCTACAGTGAATTCAATGATATCATTGAACACATTGCCGCCATGGATGCCGACGTGATCACCATTGAAACATCGCGGTCACAAATGGAATTACTGGATGCCTTCGCGGATTTTAAATATCCGAATGAAATAGGCCCCGGCGTATATGATATACATTCTCCCAGACAACCATCGGCAGCAGAAATGATTTCATTGCTCGAGAAAGCAGTGGAAGCATTGCCGGCAAGGAACCTGTGGGTGAATCCTGACTGTGGATTAAAAACGCGTAAATGGCCGGAAACTAAAGTAGCTTTAACAAATATGGTAAAAGCTGCCGTAGTGATGAGAGAAAAGGCGGCCTTGTAAAACAATAAAAACGGAACGATTATGACTATGGAGGAAAAGATTCTTCACTCGGAGACAAGAATATTCAAAGCGGTATTTCCCAGTACTACCAACCATTACGACACCCTTTTCGGAGGAACCGCGATGTCGCTGATGGATGAAGTAGCGTTTATTACCGCTACCCGTTTTGCACGTAAAAAAATGGTGACGGTATCATCCGGGCAAATAGATTTTACCCGGCCTATTCCTGCAGGTACCATTGTGGAATTAATCGGCAAGGTAACAGAAGTAGGGAATACCAGCCTGAAAGTATTGGTAGAATTGTATATCGAAGAAATGTATTCGGACAGCCGGGAGAGGGCTATTTCAGGCACTTTTAGCCTGGTAGCGATAGGGGATGATAAGCATCCGGTGCCGGTAAATAGTTAGTCGGAGGGGCGTCTCATGAGTAAAGTGAGGCGCCTTTTTTGATAATAAAAAAAAGTCACCCCATTATCCATGAGATGACTTCTTTCATTACACAAGCAACTGTATTCCGTCCTATTTTAAATTCAAATCTCTTACACCCAATACTTCTGTAGATACTTCACCCAGCCAGCCTGCTTCTGCACGTTGACCGGTATGCACTTTAATGAAGTCGATACCTTTCAGTTTAACGGAGTTGCCTTTTGCATCTACTGCCCAGTCCAGTTTTATTTTTGCATCCGCATCATCATTACTCAGGTTGTCTGAGTAGCCCCATGAAAACGGAGGACATACATAATAAGGCGATGAAGGATCGCTGGAGGTATTTTTAATGTAGCTGTCAGTGAGTCTGGTACCGGTGAACGTGATACTATCGCCTTTCCACTGAGGATAGTAAGGTTGGTCGTGGAACATATTTCTAACAATGTAGCCGCTTTGACCCTGGTTATCTTTCCATTTGATGTAGGTATCATCGCTGGTATACGGATCATCCGGATTGGTGGTACGTACTTTTGCTTCATCTGGTTTGTAGTACGTGATCTGGTAGTTTTTAATGGTTTTGGAGCTGTTGTATTCAGATCCGGCAATTTCATACCATTCATCATCCGGGAGGCCGTTACGGTTGGCATCTGCGGAAACGGAGATCACGCCTGGTTCTGCAAAGTTAGGGAAGGCGTTACCGAGTACGATGAAAGAATATTCGCCTGGTACATTTTTAATAGTGTGGTCAAAGCCCATTACTACGTAACCTCCAAACCCACCAAGGGAAATCATGTCTTCTTTACTCAGCGCGGTCAGTGCATAATCTGCCATTTTTTTTGCATCATCACCGGTGTTCCAAACAGGCAGACCATTGATGAATTGGCCAGGTGCAGGGGAATATTCGAACACTTTGGTTACTTTATTTTGAAAGGGGCCGGTTGGTTCCGGATCGGGTGTCACTACTTCGTCTTTGCTCTTGGAACAACTGCTGGCAATCATTGCCGTGATCATGGCTGCGAGTAGAAATTTTCTCTTCATAATGTATAATTAGTGTGATTATTTATTTGCTTTTACGAATACCATATGACCGGGAATATCTCCGGTGAGTGTAGACCATTTCTTCTTACCTGTTTTATCGAAGCAGTACAGGGTACCAAAGGATACGTAGTCTTTGGCATCTGTCACAAAGATGTCTTTAGTAGCAGGATTGACGATAATACCGTAAGGCATTTTGATGGACTTTTCGGTGCCGTCTGTGATGAAGTTGGAGTGGAGTAATGTTTCTGTTTTTACATTGATCATGTTATAGCTGATCACCCATTTGCCGGTGTTGTAGCTAAACTCTGAACCATATATGTAAGCGGTATCGCCGGAGATGCAAAGATTGCTGGCGCCTATGTCGAATGTTTTCTTTACCGCGTCTGTTTTGGTGTCGATAACAAATAGTTTGGAAGGAGTTTGCCGGTAATCACCGCGGGACGTTACATATATATCACCATCGCTGTCGACTTTCAACCGGTCGAGGTTAATGGCTACATCAATTTTTTTAATTTCGGTGAAGGTGAGCAGGTCAATGACGGATACGGTGCGGTCGTAGTTAGGTACGCGATAGCCGCCTGAATTGGCCACATATAACTTATTGCCCACTACAGCCATTTCTTCCGGCTGAAAACCTACAATTACTTTACGGGTTACCTGCAGGGTGCTGGTATCTACTTCTGCTACATAGCCGATAGGAGCATCGACGTCTATTTTAACGGGGCCTGCATAGGAACTCACATAGGCTTTACCGTTAGCAAAGGTGATATACCGACAGTTTTGAATACTTATTTTTCCCAGACTTTTGGTATCGGCAACATTCATCACTTCTACCTTGTTGGATACGTTGATAACGGCGTATAGTTTGCTGCCGTAGATCTGCACATCGTTACCTACATCGCCGAGTTCTTTTACTACCGTAGGATTTCTTTCCGCGAAAATATTTTTCTTGTAGATGCCGGTGGTGTAGTCGAAATAATCGAGGGAGGCTTTGTTGCTGCCCATATTGCCTTCATTCAACTGATACATGCCTATGTAGGGTGCATCCGGCTCCGGCGTGGTGACAGGTGAGAGCGTTGCCGGCACAATAGTGGTGTCTTTTCTGCAGCTGCCGGCTGCCATACCAATGGCCGCTATCCATAAACAGGTATGCTTTACTTGTTTCATCATGACATTTGTAATTAAATATTGACCGCTAAAATGAAACGGTAGTTTCTGCCCGGCATCGGGTAGCTTCTTACCACTTCGTAAAACTGATTAGCCAGGTTATTAACTTGTGCTGTAACGTGAACGCGGGTACGTTTATACGTAAATTGTTTGCCAAAAGAAATATCGCTGGTATACCAAGCTGGTACATAGTTTACCTCACTGTTATTTTTGCCGTTGTATCTTTCCCCGGTATAAATGAAACTATAATTCGCTTCCCAGCCTTTATAATCCGCACTCACAATCAGTGAGCCGCTGTGGCGTGGAATGTAAACAATCTGATCGCCGTAGAAATCATCTGTGGGATTGGTAAAGTCCTGCGCCCGCTGGAAAGTATAGGTGGCTTTTAACAGCAGCTGCAGCTGTTGTCTGATCTGCCAGCCGGCGTTGGCTTTAACATCCAGTCCTTTAATTTTTACTTTTCCCAGGTTCATCATGGTCCATATAAATTGATTACTTCCTGGTACAGCGACAATCTTATCGGTGATTTCGTTGTAGTAGCCGTCTATTTCGAGACCGGCTGCGCTAAGCAGTTTGCCGGTGAATGTTTTATTCCAGGTGAAGCCGGCGTCATATTGCGTGGCAAACTCCGGTTTCAATAAGTGATTGCCGATTTCTGTATAATAGAGATCGTTGAATGTAGGCATGCGGAAGATGCGTTTGTAAAAGGCACGCAAACGAAAATCAGGCGTTGGTAAAGGCTGCCATGAAACAAATACAGCAGGCGTAAATTTTTGCTGATAAGGTGCGGCCGTATTTAATTTTACGGTTTCATTGACGAAAGTACCGAGCAGACTGGCCTGTGCGCTAAACCGCTTAAAGTTCACTGCAGAAGCACCTGCTACCAGCGTGGTATAGCGGGTAGGATAGCTGAATTCTTTCAGGTCGGCATCCAGTTTGTTCCATTGGAAATCGCCGGAAAGGGAGGCGGTCCACCAGGTAGTAAATGCGTATTGGTGCGCCATCGAAAAATATGCTTCGTATTGGCGGTATTGGTTGTCGGCCCGAAACTGTGTCGTGTCGAGGGTTTTATAATGCGTATAGTCGTATGCGTACTTGCCGTTGAGCAGGATGCTGTAACGCGGCGTAATTTCTTTGCGGAAGGAAGATTGGATAAACAAGTTCCTGTCCCAGAGGCGATCCATATGTCCGAATACACTGTTGACAATAAAACCCGGTAGTCCTCTCTCTGAATTATAATAATATACTTTGGTATTCCATTCGCCGCCTTTGATCACGCCATTGAGCCCACCTTCTATTCTTACCGCGTTAACATCGCTGTTTCTGCGATAGTCGCTGGTATCGTAGGCAACTTTGCCTGTTGAATCGTGCTGCGTGTACCTGAATTTATAGCGGCCGGTGGTATTCAGCCATTCGCTGCTAAAAGAGGCGGATACTTTGTCGCTGATCTTTTGTTGCCAGAGTATGGAGGGATTGAATAAGCTGAAGGAACCTGTTTTTACAGTGGCTCTCACATGTGTTTTTTCACCCGCTGCGAATTTTGGTTTGAGAGACGTCATGTAAATAGATCCTGCAGATCCAAAGTCTTTGGCCGGCTGAAAGATGTTACTTTTTTGTCCGTTATACAATGCAATTTCCTCCATGTTGTCCAGAGAAAACTTACCCAGATCTACCTGTCCATTTTGCGCATTGCCGAGCTCTATGCCGTCGTAAAAAACACCGGTATGATTAGAACCCATACTACGGATATCCACCGTTTTTAAGCCGCCTATACCGCCGTAATCTTTGATTTGCACACCAGAGAAGAAGCGGATCGCATCTGCTACAGAATGACTACCCAGTCTGCTGAGTTCTTTCCCGCTCATTTTCTGCCCCGGATTTATTTCTTTGCCTGTCCGCGATGCGGTAACAGACACCTCCCGGAGGTCTTTAGTGGTAATAGTGTCTGCCTGCTGTGCTTTAATGGTTGTTGCCGGCCAGATGATGAACACCATAAGACACAAGAATCCCCTTATCAGTGAACAGGCTTGTTCAGTGAATCGCATAATTTAAAACCTGTTAATATTCCATCAACAGCCTTCGAAAGGTGAAAAAATAATTAGGAAAGTGCCTATATACAGGGCCAGCCCTGTAGTCTTGCATTTATCCCTAAGCTTCATTCCACGAAAGCTCAAAAATCAGTTGTATGGCAGGTATTCTGACTTATCTCTGCTTCAGGCGACCTTCCCATTGAATGATCAACAGTGGTCTTGAGTGGTGTTGCCTTAGCATTGTATGAGACTTACAGCAGCGGGACTGTCCGGGATTTACACCTGGTTCCCTTTTAATTATTCATGCCCTGAGTGGACAGGAATAAACCATAACGGGGCAAAAGTAGGTTATTATTCTGTTGATTCAAAACGAAAGGGGAAAGGGGCGTCGGCCCCTTTTAATTATTTCCCATTCCCTTCTGCTTCGCAATCATCTTTACGCCGCGTATCAATGATATACTGTATTTTCCATACACCATCGATTTGCACCAGTTGAAAAGAATTCACGCCACAATGGTTGAATTGCTGTTTAAAATAAAAGCGGTAAGGAGTCCATGCGGAGGCCAGGTTACCATCTATATGAATCTGTTCAAACACAATTCTTTCGTCTGCTGCATTGGGAGGCAGTTTGCCAACATGACCGGCAAATTCATCGATGGGAGTGGTTTGCACGGGTTTATCTTTTGATACGGATTGCAGCCGGGCATCGGGTGCAAAGCAGGCTTTGATCGCTACACTCTCGGCGTTCCGCATAGCGGTAAACAGCTGATTGATGGCGGTTTTGACTGCATCTGCCGGCGTTTGTGCAGTTGCCAGGGCAGGGAGCAGGATCAACAGGGGGAGGTAAAACAGACGATGCATTTTTTTATACTAAGATACTGTTTTTGTGATGGGATCCAGCTCACCTGCTACCTTGCCGCAGTAGATAAGTTAGTGATCCAGTACGATCACATTGGCGGCAGCTTTTTGTTTGGTAGATGCAATGAAGAGCAAGGGTAATGCGGCGAGGAAAATGATCCCTACCAGTAAGAAGGCATCGCTGAAACTTAAAATAGTGCTTTGGCGCACCACGGTATTATCCAGCAGTTTTAATGCTTTGCCATGCGCATCGCTGAAAGTAGCGCCTTTGTCCAGGAAGAAATGGGTGTAGCCGTTTAAGCGGGTGGTGAGGGTCGGATTGTCTACCTGGAGATTGCTGACCAGATCGGCACGGTGCTGGGCATTGCGGTTGGCAAGATAGGTGTTGACCATGGCGATGCCGAAAGAACCACCTAGTTGTCGCATCATGTTGTTGAGGGCAGCGCCTTGCGGAATATCTGTTACGGGCAGAGAAGATACCGCCAGTGTGGTGAGGGGAACCGTCACGAGGGCGAGTCCAACGCCCCGCCAGATCAGGGATATGGTGATATCGGCAGCGCTGGCGTTTTGATTGAGCTGCGACATTTGCCAGCTGAAGAGTACAAATAAACCCATGCCCGCCACGATCAGGAATACCGGCGACACGCCGCGTTGCAGCAGCCGGGCGGAGATGATGAGTCCACCAATAGCCAGACAGGCGCCGGGAAGCAACAACATACCGGTTTGCAGGGGTGTGAAGTTGAGGAGCCGTTGTGCAAATACCGGTGTAAGAAATACGGAGCTGAAAATGCCCATTCCGGATACGAAAGTAAGCACGGCGGCGATGCTGAGGTTCCGGCTTTTCAGTACCCGCAAATTGACCACCGGGTATTTGATCCGGAGTTCCCACCAGATGAAAAGCATAATGCTGAAGGTGGCGATTACGCTGAGCCAGGTGATATAAGGCGCCTCAAACCAGTCGTCTGTTTCTCCTCGTTCCAGTACCGTTTGCAGGGCACTTACACCCACTGCGAGCAGTAAGATGCCGGTCCAGTCGATTTTATGATGGCTGGCTACTTGGTCAGGTTCCCGCAGCAGTACATAGCAAATGGCTGCCACCACGATGCCTATGGGAATATTGATGTAAAAGATCCAGGGCCAGGAATAGAACTCTGTGATGTAACCGCCAAGGGTAGGGCCTATAGTAGGACCAATAAACACGCCTACACCAAACAAAGCGCTGGCCACATTACGTTTTTCTTTGGGAAACAGTTCAAATATAATAACCTGCGATACGGATAACAGTGCGCCGCCACCGATGCCTTGCAGGAAGCGGAAAACCACGAGTACCCATATACTGTTGGCTTGTCCGCACATCATGGAAAAAAAGGTGAAGGCGATAATGGAGCCGATGTAGTAATTACGCCTGCCCAGTTTACCCGCCAGAAAGCCGGTGATGGGGATAATGATCACATTGGCAATGGCGTAGGCAGTAATGACCCAGGAGGTATCTTCGAGGGTGGAGCCCAGATTACCGCTCATGTGCGATAATGCTACGTTTACAATAGAAGTGTCTATCAGCTCCATGATGGCCGCTGTGATGACCGCCAGGATCAATACTGTCCGTTTCATTGTATTATTTTAATATACCGTTTGGTATATTCTAAACGAAATTTTTTTACGCCGGTACGCCGTTGTTATTCATGGCTGCAAAAGCAGCGGCAGGGGAAGACAGCGTCAGTTGGTAGATTTGTTCAGTGGCGCCTACGCGAATTTCATAATCGTTGTTGCCGAGGGCGGTCAAAAATTCTTCAGCTACCTGTTGTGGAGGAATACCATTGCTGCCGCCGATTTCCTGTGAGAACTCCGTATTAACGAGTGGTGGCATCAGTTCAAACACATGCAGCGGCGCTATTGCGTGGCGAAGTGATAGTGTAAAGGAACGTAAGGCGGCTTTACTGGCCGAATACGTGGAAATATGTGCGCCTGGTGCAAATGCCACAATGGAAGTAACGTTCACAATCGCAGCTTCCGGCTGTTGTTGCAGTAAAGGCAACAGTTGTTCGGTGAGGCGTATCACGGCAAAATAATTGGTCACCATTTCATCGGTTGCTTTATCTGCGATGCTGGCGGTGGCAGACAGTTCATACGCATATGCTCTGCCGGCATTGTTGATCACCATGTTCAGTTCCGGAAAATCCTTTTGCAGGGTAGCTACCAGTTGGGTTACATCCTGTCCGTTGCTCACATCGCTCACAATGGTGGTGATGCCCGGTATTTGTTGGGCCGCTGCTGCCAGTCTTTCCGGGTTCCTGCCGGTAATAATTACTTTATTGTTTTGCTGAGATAATAATCCCGCTAATGCCAGGCCAATGCCTGCGCTGCCGCCCGTGATCAACACCGTATTTCCTGATGTTTTCATTTGTATTTGTTTTTTATACCAATCGGTATATTTATAGAGAAAAAATTTTGATTATAATTCGTTGATGATTTTTTCCACAGACTGCATAATCGCTTTCCGGTAATTCATTTTGCCTGTTAACTTGGTGATCATAATACAGCCTTCAATCATGGCGATCATGGTCAGGGCAGTTTGTTCTACGTTTACGTGTTTGCTGAATTCTCCCTGTTGTATGCCTTTTTCGATCAGGCCGGAGATAATACTTTTCCAGTTATATACGGCATTGACTGCTTTTTGTTTTAATAACGGATGGGTATCATCCGCTTCGATGGCGGTATTGAGAATAGGACAGCCACCCACTGGAAACGGATGTTTCAGGAAGTTTTCATATACATGTACATATACCATCAGCTTATCCTTGCAGGTGGTTTTTTTATCCATTTCCTGCCGGATAATCGCGCCTACTTTTTGAATATTGTGATCAAAAGCGGCCAGGGCTACTTCATCTTTATTGGCAAAATTGCCATAAATACTACCTTTTGTTAACCCGGTAGCGTTGGTCATGTCATTCAAAGAGGTGCCGGTATAACCCTTTTCGTTGAATACAGGCGCCGTCATCTCCACAATAAACTGTTTTGTTTTCTCTGCTTTGTTCATATCCTATGATCTTCCGGTACAAAAATATACCATTTGGTATTAAATAAATAATTTTTTTTTCGGGAGAAGAGAAGAAGCGGAGGTGATATAAGAACAATCTGGTTGACGGGTTTCCGGGATTCCGTACGGCATCCTGCCCGAAAGTTACGGCTTCACCACGGCCATCATCAGAAAAATAGGTCGTCGTGTTTCGTCCCGCATTTCGGGATATTGCGCCAGTATTTCCGCGCTGGGCTGGGGTTCTGATACGCTGCGCAGCTGGAACCCTTCGGAAAGCAGTCCATTCAGCAGCGTGGCCACCGTGCGATGGTATTTAATCACGTCGGCATCCAGGAATCTTGTCTTCCTTAATCCCTCCGCCTGATAATGATCCACCGGCCAGTGTAGTCGCCTGCCCTGCGCATCATGGTACCAGTCCTGCGCCGCAATGGCCGTGAAAACCGGATGCTCCAGGGAAAGCACAAAGGTGCCGCCGGATGCCAGACAATGATATACTTTCCGGCACACCGCCTCATAAGCCGCCACATAATGCAGCGCCAGTGAGCTGATGACTACATCGAAGCTGCCGGCTTCAACATCAATATCTTCTATCGCCTGCTGTATATAGATAATCGCCGGATCAGGTGTGGTATTCCTGGCACGTTCCAGCATCTTTTCGGAAATATCCACGCCTGTTACTGCCGCCGCCCCCTGCTCTCTGGCATACCGGCAATGCCAGCCGAAACCACAACCCAGGTCCAGTACTTTCTTATCGCGCAGGTCGGGTAACATCGTGCGGAATGTTTGCCATTCCCCTGCTGCATTCAGGCCATCTACAGAGCGGGGCATCTGGCTATAGCTTTCAAAAAATGCGGGATCGTCGTATTTATTCTCCTTCATATCACATCACATTTAAACAGGGGAAACTTATCAGGATCATGTTAAGAAATTAAAAATAGTAAAAAGAGACAAGTATATGACGTAATATGCGGTAGAATGTGAACAATGTCAGGTGGTCATCTGATACCGGCACCGGGTATTTTGTATGAAATAAAATATTGTAAAAAGTTGGCGGAGCATTCTTATATTGTGTAGACCAGAATTTTTATAAATCGCTATGGAGGATTTGTTGCGTCGTATCCAATACGAAGGAGACCAGTCAGCGTTCCGGGAGTTTTACCTTTCCCATGCGCCGCAGCTGCTCAACTTTGCCTTTGTATACATAAAAAGCAAATTTATTGCGGAAGAGGTGGTGAACGATGTATTCATGAACCTGTGGCGCTCGCGTCAACGGATTCATGAGATAGCAAATCTTCGCGTGTACCTGTACGTAGGCGTACGTAACGGCATTTCCAGTTATTTCAGTCGTAATAAAGATTGGCAGCATGTAGACATCGACACGGTGTCGGAAGTGGCGCTGGAGTTTACTACAGATCCTGAACAGCAGCTGATCACCGCCGAATTGCGTAAGCGTATTGAGAATGCCGTAGCCGGACTTCCTCCCAAATGCCGGGTAATATTTAAAATGATCAAAGAAGACGGGCTTAAATACCGGGAGGTAGCACAAATCCTGCACCTGTCGGTCAAAACAGTAGAGAATCAACTGACGATTGCCATCCGCAAAATCAGTGCTGAAATATATCTTTGTACGGGTGAACAACGAAAGACGGGTCAGTTATCGAATTTATAAGGTTTTTGGGGGTTTTTGAGAAAAGTTGTGTCCTAGATACAGTAATTACATTAATGGAAGAACGAATCGATTTATTATTAGCGAGGCAAATTTCGGGCGAAGCTACGGAGGCCGAGTTGCAGGAACTGCAACAGTGGCTGAAGGAGCATCCTGAAACCGGTTTTGTGATGGAGGTGGTTAATACAACACAATCAGTAGCACAAACAGGTGCTCAGGAATGGGCCAGCAATAGCTGGGCTGCGCTGGAAGCTGCGATGAATGCAGGGGAGGCCGCACCCGGCACAGATGAGTTGAATGCAGTGGAAGCCGTAGGGCCGACAGGCGTTAAAACAGTTCGCTTTTTACCCCGCTGGGTAATGGCCGCTGCTATTTTAGCCGCGATAGTGCTGACAGCCGCGTTTTTATTTCGGCCGGTTACTCCGTTGAAAACGGCCGCCGGAACGGAAAACAATACCATCGTGATGCGCAAAGGCGCGCGCTCCAGCGTGCAACTGCCGGACGGCACCACGGTATGGCTCAACAGCAGCAGCCGGCTTACCTACAGCGATGGTTTTGCGCATGGTAAACGGGAAGTATTTCTGCAGGGCGAAGCATTTTTCACCGTTAGCCGGCAGGAACAACATCCCTTTGTGGTACACGCCGGAAATATGACCATCCAGGTATTGGGTACTTCTTTTAATGTGAAGGCCTATGCCGGTGACGACAAATTGGAAGTAGTGCTTTTATCCGGTAAAGTAGCCGTTTCCACCGCCCGGTTGCCACAGCAGCTGGAATTGGTGCCAGGACAGAAAATCCTCGCCCCGGCGGCAGATAGTTTACAGGAACAGCCACTGGAAGTAGCATCGTTTCAACTGGATGAGAACAGTCATTCCTGCGATGAAATCGCCTGGACACGTAATCAGCTGGTATTTAAAAATAAAACATTCGGCTCCCTCGCAAAAGAGATGGAACGATGGTATAATGTCAATATTCATATTCAGGATGCCTCGCTGGAAAAAGAATTATTCAACGGCGCGTTTCAAAAAGAGAATGTAACAGAGGCCCTGAAAGCCCTGCAGATTGCAACACCATTTACTTTTTATCAATCAGGATCAGAAATATATATTAAGAAAGCCGGGTGATCATTATCCCCACCGTGTTTCGATATGAAGTCGTTTGTAGTGATATGCATGCTTATAGCTATGCTGGTAACGAACTATGCCACGGCACAGCAAAAATTCAACTTTTCTTTCAGACATACCCGTATGGAAAAAATACTGGCCGTAATGGAAGAAAAGAGTGGATACAGATTTCTATATAATATGAGGCTGATGTCTGCCTCACCGGTGAACCTGAAAGTACGCAATGCTACGCTGTCTGCTGCACTCGATAAATTGCTGGGTGATTCACTTTCCTACCGTTTCCTGGATAATAAACTGATCGTCATTTCCGCCGTTGTAAAGCATGCACCACCCCGGGATACCGCGTTGGCAAACGTTGCACCGGAACGTATTAAAGACCTGCAGGAAGTAATGGTAACGGCCCTGGGGATACAAAAAGATGCCCACTCGCTGGGGTATGCATTGCAGGAAATAAAAATCGAAGGCACAGAAATGGTGAAAGCCCGCGAAGCCAATGCCTTCAGTTCTCTTTTTGGAAAGGTAGCCGGCCTGGCTGTCGCCAATTCCCGTTATCTCTTTAATGATCAGCAACTTTTTCTACGCGGAAAACAACCACTCATCGTGGTAGATGGGGTACCCGTCAACTCAGATTCCTGGGATATCAACATAGAAGACATTGCCTCCATGGTGGTATTGAAGAGTGCTGCGGCCGCTGCACTATATGGGCAGGAAGGCGCCCGTGGTGCTATTCAGGTAACTACTAAAAGAGGAACCAGCGCCAAACAGGGATTTGAAGTATCCATCAATTCCACCACAGAGCTGCAAGGCAGCGCGGTAGCCATTCCCAAAGCACAGCATAACTACGGACCCGGCGATTATTTTAAATACGCATTTATAGATGGCAAAGGTGGTGGCACCTATGACTATGATTACAACCTCTGGGGACCCCGACTGGAAGGACAACTCATCACACAATGGGATAGTCCGCGCGATGCCAATGGTCAACTGGTACCGCTGCCATGGGAGGCTAAAAACAAACATAACCTGGAAGACTTTCTCCGTACCGGTATCCTGGCCACAAATAATATAGCCGTAGCCGGTAGAAATGAGCAGGGGGATTTTCGCCTGTCTGTTACACAAATGAACCAACGGGGGAGTATCCCCAATACCAGGCTGGGTATCACCAACACTTTGTTGTCCGGTGGTTACAAGCCTGGTAAAAAAACAAGGGTGGATGCACAGGTAGCTTACAATAAACAATACGCACCGAACTACCCGCAAATCTCTTACGGTCCTGAAAGCCCCATCTATGAACTGTTGATCTGGGGCGGCAGCAACTTTGATATCAACGATCCCAAACTCCGTAACTACTGGTATCCCGGACAGGAAGGCGTTCAGCAAAGATGGGTGGAATATACCCGTTACAATAATCCCTGGTTCAATGCCTACGAATATCAGAAAGCCTTCTATAAGGACGTATTGACTGGTTACTGCTCTCTGGCCTATCGTTTCAATGATCGCCTGGATATGCAGCTAAAAACGGCCTTTAATGCCTACTTTACCAATCAGTATACGAACTACCCGGTGTCCGGACTTTATTATGGTGCAGATTTTTATAAGGTAGGCGCCTATGCAGCATCAAATAGCCGGTACAGCCAGCTGAATAATTCCTTACTGCTTAATCATAACATGCCCTTAAACACCAACCTGGCGCTGAAAACAACGCTGGGCACCAACATACAAACCACCCGCTTCCAGAGTGCCAGCGCACATACTTCCGGTGGACTGATACTGCCGGGTATCTATACCCTGCAAAACTCCGTGAAAGCAATTGATAACGCCAGCGACTATAGGGCCATCCGGCAAATGCTTAGCGCCTTCTTTATGACCGACCTGAATTACCGGAACTTTCTGTTCCTCGATATTTCCGGCAGGGTAGATCAGAACTCAAGTATGCCGGTGAGACATGATACCTATTTCTACCCACAGGCCAGCGTAAGTGTGGTGTTATCAGATGTTATTAAATTACCGAAACCTGTTTCTTTTCTGAAACTATCGGCTTCTGTAGCGAGACTGGGAGAGGGGCTTGCCTCCTCCATCTCCCAAAATTATTCGCTGGAACAAACCTATGATAAAGGCACTACCTGGCTGGGATATCCCTCTGTGAATTACGCTACAGATAATACGATGTATAGCCAGGATATCCGTCCCGAATTTCATACGGCCTATGAAGCAGGCATGGATATCCGGTTGCTGCAAGACCGGCTGTCGCTCAAAACGCAGGTCTACAGTACCATTGACGGGCCGCAGATCTTTAATCTCTCTATTTCCAATACTTCCGGATATGGTTACCGCACGGTAAACGGACTGGTTACCGAAAGAAGAGGACTGGAATTTACACTGGAAGCAATACCGGTGAAAACCCGGGATTTCCGCTGGAACATGGGTGTTAACTGGAGCAGCAATATTAATTATCTCCGCAAAGTGCATGATTCACTGGCGAACTATATCCGTATAAAACCAGGAGAACGTACCGACCAGCTATTTATTAATCCTTTTGAAAGAAATCCTGCTACCGGTGCTATCCTGTATCACAGCGATGGTACACCCATTGTGAATGACCAGGTGTTTAAGTTTGGCGGATATATTAATCCTACCTGGATGATGGGTACTACGCAAACACTGACCTGGAAAAATATATTACTCACCCTGGAATTTGATGGTAGTTTTGGTGGCCAAATTTTTAACCTGCTGAATTATAAAATGTGGCAATCCGGCGCCCACCCGCAATCGGATAATGAATACCGCTACCAGGACTGGCTACACCGCAATGATCCCGGCTATAAAGGAACACGTATAGGCGTTGGCGATATGGTGACCAGCGGCGAAGTAAAGTATAATGCCGATGGGAAGATTGTATCCGATACGCGTACGTTTGCGCCTAATACCACGCCCGTGCTGGAACAGAACTGGGCCAACAGTTATGAAACCGCCGACGAACGACGATACCAGTCTAAAACATATTTCAAGCTGCGGGGCGTTACGCTTACTTATCGTTTACCCGACCCCGTTATAAAAAAAGTAAAGGGACTTAGTGCGGCCAGCGTATCAATGGTGATGCGCAATTTGATGTACTTCGCCCAGATGAAACAAATAGACATGGATCATTGGGCCTATAGTGCACAAAGTGAGTTGGAGGAACCATCGATGAGAAGTATTGGCATTAACCTGAATGTTAAATTTTAATCTATGCGTCGTATTGCTGTGCTATTGCTGTTGTTGTTGTCTGGCTGTATGAAGATGGATGACCTTCGTAAGAATCCCAATAAAGCGACCATCGCGCCGCCGGGCGTTATTTTCTCAGGTGTTGCGCAAGCTATGTTTGTAAAACCATGGGGCGATGCACAACGCAGTGCACAGTATCATTGTCTTACTTACAGCCTGTATGGTAATCAGAGTTATAGTTTTGGCGCCGCTGATTTTTATTACACAGCTTTAAGAAATATAGATCAGCTGGAGAAAGAAGCCAACCGTATTGGTGGTGATGCGATGCGGCCTTACTATGCGATGGCGGATTTTATGCGGGCCTGGTTTTATATAAAGATGACCGTGCAAACCGGTGACATTCCAATGAGCGAAGCCATGAAGGCGGAGCAGGGGATAGACCGTCCTTCCTATGATGCGCAGCGTGATGTGTACCTGCAATGTTTGCAACTGTTGCAACAATCGCAGGATACGCTGGCGAAGTTGAACAGCAAAGGGAACTACCGGATAGAAGGCGATTTCTTTTTCAAGGGCGATCTGAGACAATGGCAAAAAATAGTGAATGCTTTTCGTTTGCGCGTACTCGTTAGTTTGAGTAAAAAAACTGATGATGCTGGTTTTCAGATAAAGAAAAATTTTACAGACATCCTTCAGCTGCCTTTGCCGGAAAGTAATGCAGATAATTTGCAGATTACTTATAGTGCGGCAGAAGTGAGTAATTATTATCCATCGTATTCCCTTACGCCGGAAGCGGATGCCAAGCGTAATCCGCTGGGTGCTACCTATGTGGATTTGTTGAAGCAATTCCGTGATCCGCGTTTATTTGTAGTGGGGAAACCGGCTGCTATTAATAATAAGGACGGTTTATCTGCGCATGACTTCAATGCTTATCGTGGCGCCAGTACCGGCACGTTGCAAGGCGCCTTAAATGATTCTGCCAGCAAAGGATATTTTTCACTACCCGATGATCAGTATTGGTTTTCTTCCCCTGTTGGACATCCTACTATTTTGCTCGGATATCCGGAAGTCAGTTTCACCATTGCGGAAGCCATTAATCGTGGCTGGGTGACGGGTAAAGATGCGGCGTTGTATTATCAGGCGGGTATCCGGGCATCCATGCAATCCTATGCTTTGCCGGCCGATACCATCCAGCAGTATCTGGCGCAGCCGCAGATAATTTATGCCGGCAACGATGCGCAGGGACTGCAACAGATCCTGCTGCAAAAATACCTGGACTTTTTTCAGCAGTCGGACTGGGAAGCATTTTATAATCAACGCAGAACCGGTATTCCGGCATTTGCCACCGGCCCCGCCAATCAAAACCATGGACTCATTCCCCTGCGCTGGACCTATCCGGCTTCCGAATCTATCGATAATATTTACCACCTCACCGCCGCCCTGCAACGGCAATATAATGGCGCCGATAATATTAACGGCGTTATGTGGCTGCTGAAATAATGTAAACACACCTTCCTGATCCTGACCGGCAATCCGGCAGGACTACCCGTATACAAATGAATTTCCGTTCTTTTAGTGTCGTCGAAAAAAACTTTTCTTCCCTTTGGGGGTATTTCCTTTTTTCTGTCTCTCTTATACATCAACCTGTAATTTTTAGACGGGATTTTATCAATCAAATGGACAGTGAACAGCGCTTAAATAGTTAGTTTTTTATACATCACGCGATCGTGACTGGCTTGCACATGCAGGTTGGACTGGCATTTTATTGCAGTTACAATTTTTTGTATAGGATAAATATTATTCACCCTGATGATTTCACCTTTACCTTTTAACCGGCTAGGTACCTTATTACTGTTGGCAGGAATGCTGCGGGCGCAGGCAGGCAATTGCCAGACCCCACAGGATTCTTCGTATAGGCGTACTGTTTGGAAAAATACGGCTTTCTTTTCCCAGGAAAAAGATACCCTGTCATATAATACGGTCAGGGTATTACCGTATATGTATACTGGACAACTGCTGGATGGCAGAATATCCGGTGTTACTGTGTTACGTAATTCCGGTGAACCCGGCGTAGCACCTTTACCCATTATTCGCGGGGTGTCTACGCCAATAGGTCACTACAAAGACCTTTACGCCAATCAACCTTTATATGTAGTGAATGGGATGCCTTTACTCGCTAATAACAATCCTTATGCCCTGCGAATTAAAGAGTCCGACTTTACTGCGATTGGTAGCGGTATAGATGTGAATGCGTTGCCGGACATGGATAATATACGGGAAGTAAGTGTGCTCAAAGGCCCGGAAGCGGTAGCGATATATGGCAGCAAAGCTGCTAATGGCGCTATTGTTATTACTACCACAGATCCGGAGCCGGGTAAATACCACATTGGGTTTAACATGTATGGAGGTGTAGCTGTAAAACCTGTTGTAAATACGGCCAACGGCAAATACCAAACAGATTTTTTACTTCCTTTTTATAACCAGTATGCCACGCCGGCACAGTGGAGAAATTTCCCGGCCTATCTGGCCGACTCCACCAAGCCGGTATATTATGGTCCCGCCAACTGGGACGATGTGTATTATCGTAGTGCTTTTCAACATGGCGTAGGACTGAGCATTGCCGGAGGTAGCGATCGCGCCAACTTCCGCTTTGGTGTAAGTGAACGCACCGAAAATGGTGTAGCTGATCACA
>NZ_DATCVJ010000538.1:0-1890 GCF_036566945.1 Chitinophaga sp.
CTGGGAACGTTTCTTTTATTTCAGCACCTGGTTTTTCCAGGGTTCATCATACCTGATTCCAAGAGCTTATGGCGTTATGCACCGCATGCACCATGAATTCAGCGATACCGAGCAGGACCCGCATTCTCCGCACTTCTTTAAAGACGTTTGGGGCATGATGGTACATACCCGCAAGATCTACAGTGGCTTTGTGACCAATACCAGCACAGTTGATCCAAAATTCCTGGCTGAACCATTACCAAAATGGGATGCGCTGGACAAATTTGGTGACCACAGAATTACCCGTCTTGCCTGGATCGCGATCTATATTGCCTTCTACGCAGTATTCGTTCCGGCTGGTATGTGGTACCTTTATTTACTGTTGCCTATCCATTTCCTGATGGGGCCAGTACAGGGTGCTATTGTAAACTGGTGTGGTCATAAATACGGCTACCAGAACTTTAAAAACGGTGATCATTCCCGGAATACTTCCCCATGGGGCATTATCCTGATGGGAGAACTGTTTCAGAACAACCACCACAAATTTAAAGACAGTCCTAATTTCGCCAAGAAATGGTATGAACTCGATCCGAGCTACCAGGTGATGAAACTGATGAACTTTGTGGGTATCATTAAGCTGAAACCAGCCGTGATTACGCCTGCACAGCTCAAAAATGCAAAGGCGGCATAAAGACATGATATCTTTCTAAAAAAATAACAAGGCGCGTTTCACTACAATAGTGAAACGCGCCTTGTTTATAAACGACGCCTGTTAAGGCAACCATTTATTTTTGAAATAACTCGTAAACCCACTCACACTATCCAACCGGAATTTAGGCGCCATTTCACTGCCTGACTTAATCACGAAGGGTTCTATTCTCCCCTGCTTTATAGCCTCCAATAAATCGTAGGCCAGCGAGCGTCCTTTGGGACTTTCATAAATCTCTACAATCCGCTGCCAGTACCATTCCGGCGATGCCTGTGTAACCGTTTGGTTCTCAATCTTTGTCCAGATCACCTCCTGATTTTTGAAAGTGATGTCATAGGCGTTTGTCTTACCCAGACTGGTTCTCTCCCCTCCCTTTATTTCTGCCAGCAAATATTTTATCTGACCAGTTTCTTTATCCTTTATCTTGTAAACCCTGTCCAGTATAGGCACTTTGCTGCTACGCGCCGGAATATCCACTACCCCCAATATTTTATAATTAGAATAAATCAGTCCTTCCGCCACGAATTCGCCGGTAGCTTCTTTCGCATTATTTAACAAGGTCCTGATTTGTTTTTCCGCCTCGGTAACGCCGAGGGTTTTGTTGTTCAGCCCATCAAAAATCTTCGCCATTTCCTTTTTCTGGATGGCCGACATTTCTTTGGACAAACGTTGCTGGTAGTCCTCCAGGGCTTTGAATTCTGCCGACTTCCGGATACTGTTCTCTGCGCGGCTCATGATCCGGGTACCGGGAGTACCGCCTGTTCCCCGGCTATTTAGTCCGCCTCTGTTGCCGCCGGTTCTCATCATCGCGGCGGCATCACCGGCAAAGGCTTGTTGCATCGGCATTTCGGGTACCAGCTCTCCTATTTTCGCTTTAACTGCCTGGGCATTTTCAGCGGTGACTGCCGGCGCACGTCCCCCTATATCTCTGACCTTGTCCACCGCCCGTCTCCAGGTGCCTCGCAATTCCCTGTTCGCGATGTCTACCTGCCGTTGTTGCTCCAGGGCTTTCGCTACCTGTGCATCTGTAGGCTTTTCCAGCCGGGTAATGGTGCCCAGCTCATTATCCGCGCGGACAGTACCTGTGGTTGTATCTAACCGGGTTCCTTTAGATGTGGTGTTTAATACTTCAGACAAACCGGTGTTATCTGCCGCTGTCAGCCTCGCATTTTCCGGCACTTTAGGGGCTTTAGGCATTTTAG
>NZ_DATCVJ010000539.1:0-7056 GCF_036566945.1 Chitinophaga sp.
AAAAGCCCCCATATAAATTTAATATGAGGAAACAACCGAAAAAGAAAGCAATAGACCAACATCTTCATCAGGTGCTGATTGTCATCTTCATTGCCCTAACGATTATCGCTATGGCTATTAAAATAGTATTCTTATAAATCAATACGAGTGGAATTCGTCAGAAAAAATATTTACAATCTTTTTATTATTATCTGTTGGGTAATACTGGTGCCAGCGATTGCTTATATCAGTGCGCAGGATATAAAATACACAGCGTTGCTGCTGGGATTGGCGATCGGTATTTCAGTAGCGGGAATTTGCATTCTGAACTACCGCGTAGGCTACTACCTATCGCTCACGGTGACACTCACCGTACGATTACTGGAAAGATTGTCTGGCACAGAAATGAGTGTGGGCGTGCTGATAGATGCCATGGTATTAATTACCTTATTGGGAAGTTTGCTCAAGCCGGGAGATAAAAGTATCAAAAAGGTGAATTTTCTCCGGGACCCTGTATTGATTACGTTTTACATATATGCAGGCTTTATTTTACTCCAGTTTTTCAATCCCGCCTATGTACACGACAAACATGGCTGGACGACTTTTGCCAGGGTATATGTTCGCAACATGGTTTTCATGTACCTGGTGATGAAGATGATCAGAAATATGGATGATCTTAAAGTGTTCTTCAAATTCTGGATTACCATACTAACACTGGCAGCACTATATGCCTGTATTCAACAATGGTTCGGGCTAATGCCCTTTGAAAAGGCGTTCATCGCCCGGTATCCCGAAAAATTCAAAACCGTACTTATTCTCACGGGCATCCGCATCTTTTCATTTGTATCTGATCCGGCCGTTTTTGGTGTAATAATGGCCAGTGGCTGTATTATAAACATTGTGCTGCTCACCAGTTCCAATAAGATGATCAGCCTGTTCCAGAAGTCCTTGTTATTTATTTCCATGGTATTGCAGTTTATGGCGCTTGGCTATTCCGGTACCCGTACCGCCTATGTGATGGTTCCTATGGGTCTTGTTATTATGCTTTTTGTAAATCTACGCAGCAAGAATACCGTCATAGGCGCATTGATATTCGTTTTCGCTTTCCTCGTGGTGATGTTTGGCCCTTTCCATAGCAATCCTACGGTTATCAGAATCCGGACGGCTTTCTCCGGATCGGAAGATGCGTCGCTGAATGTCCGCGATGTGAACCGGCATCGTATTCAACCTTATATCTACACGCACCCCATAGGTGGCGGCTTCCTGAGCTGTGAGCCAGGTTCCGGCAGCGAACTGGATGGATTTCCACCGGATAGCGGCTACTTACGGACCGCATTAGAACAGGGATACATCGGACTTATACTGACTTGCATTAACATTTTTCTGGTCATGCAGTATACGGTGGCCAATTATTTCAGAAGTCACACTGAAACTGAGAAGCAATTAACACTGGTTATTATATGCGTCATGTTTGCTCTCGTGGTGAGTATCTATGCGCAGGAATCTTCAGGACTCATAGAATCAGCATTGCTCTATTATGGGCTAAATGGAATTTCTATAAAATTAAAGTATTTATCATCTCCAAATATCACAACATGAAACGTGTATTATTCTTTTTATTGGCAGCTATTACCGGTACTGTGGCACAGGCACAGAAAGCAGATACCAGTATCATTTTGCGGCTGCCTGCCGATTTACCTACCGTAAGCAGGTTGAAAGAAAGACTGGTGGAACTTGCCATGAACAATCCTCAAATCAAAGCACTGGATATTAAAAAAGAAATCACAAAATATGATGAGAACAGGGCCAAAGCGGGTTGGTTAAATATGCTGACCGCTGCCGGTAACCTGAATGAGTTTACCATCAAAGGAAGTGGAAATGGAAACGGCACCATCAATAATAATACCTTATACCCCAGGTATAACTTTGGTATTATGGTTCCACTTGGAAATTTTATAAGCATTCCTAATGAAGTAAAAGCTGCCAAAGCCAACGGAAGAGTATTTGATCAACAAAAAGAAGGTGAGAAACTTGCCTTAAAAGCGGCAGTGTTACGTGCATACGAAGATTACTCTGCCAACAAACAGCTGTATGAACTGCAGTTACCGCTTTTGGAAGATTCATACAATCACTACAAACAGGTGGAGCAAAAGTTTTCCGGTGGTGATCAGGGTACAGCGGTAGAAGGATTAAATGATGCATATCGGATTTATAATGCAGAAATGGTGCGTAAAGTAAATCTTGAAAGAGAAGTAAGGCAATCCAAAATTGCGTTGGAAGCTATTATTGGAACCTCATTGGAAGAAGTACTGTTGCACTTATAAGGTGTTCTTGGTGAATAAATAAGATTGAATGATGAAGATATTCCTTTTTATAGGTATGATGCTGCAGACAGTTCTACTGGCAGGACAGGATCTGACACCTTTTAAACAAATAGAGGTTCAGATAACACCATGGCATCATATTCCGGCACTCTTTAAATTACCGGACAATGTAAAAAGCGGAAAAAGATATCCGCTGTTGATTTGTCTGCATGGCAGAAGTATTGCAGGCACTGATCTTACCAAAATATTCCGGCAGGGTGTTGCCAGGCAAATGCATGAGGGCAAGCATATCGATGCAGTCAATAAAGTGGATGGGAAAAAATATGAGTTCATTGTAATGGCTCCCCTGGCCACCAGTTGGTCGCTCGGCCCTGATCACCTGGATGCCGCGATTTCAGATGTGCTGAAGCGGTATCCCATTGATTCCACCCGTATATATATCACCGGATATAGTGCAGGCGGATGGTCAGTAGGCATGGCGGTCACAGATAAAAAAATGGCTAAAAGAGTGGCGGCAGCCGTCAACATGTCTCCTGCTACCCTCGATGCGGAAAACATGAAGAGCTTCCGCATTACGGCAGAAAACAATATCCATGTATGGTATTTTGGTGGTACGGAAGAACCGGTTTTCCTCGGAAACTGCAAACTGTTTGCCGATAGTACCAATAAATACAAACCAGGGCTTACTAAACTCACCACCGGTGATCATAAGCATTGCTGCTGGGAGCAGTATTACGATCCTTCCTACCGCGAAGACGGTATGAATATTTACGAATGGCTACTCCAATTTAAAAGATAATCAGCTATGAGCCGGCGAAAAAAATGGGTATTGCCTGTTGGTATCACAATACTGCTTTTATGTTTTCTGGGTTTCCTGTTCATGAAAAATGGCCAGGAAACCGCACAACTGGATGATGTGACGCGCAAAGAGGCTCCCGGTAATTTCATTCGGCTGGAGCAGGGTTTAGTGCATTATAAATTATATGGTCCTGATAGTGCAAAGCTGCTGGTACTGATTCATGGCGGCGGCAGCAGTGGCATGGAAGTGTGGCAATTCAATATCCCGTATCTCCTGTCGAAAGGCTACCGGATATTGGCTTATGACCTTTATGGCAGAGGGTATTCAGACAGACCCCATACCACTTATGATCTTAATCTTTACAGACGACAATTGGTGCAGTTACTCGATACCCTTCAGCTGCACCAACCTTTTGATATCCTGGCCATGTCTATGGGGGCACCCATAGGACTTGACTATGTGGCTGGTCATCCTGATCGTGTTCAACGCATTATCTTATTAGGGCCAGCTGCCAGCGGCGATTTGCAGGCCAACAAGCTACTTCGCATACCTGTCATTTCTGACCTGTTAATGACCGTTTACTGGTATCCGCGTTCCGTAGAAAATCAACGCAAAGAGTTCGTGAACCAACCGCTTTTTGATACCTACTCACAACGGCTGAAGTACTTCATGAACTTCAGTGGGTATAAGCGGCTTACCCACTCGTCCTGGATGAATATGCTCAATCAGAACCAACTCTATCTGCTAAAACAAATAGCCCCCGGAAAAATATTGCTGCTCTATGGCAAACAGGATCCGTTCTTCCCCGTAGAGAAGTTAAGTTCTTACAAAACATTATACCCAACTTTAGAAGTACATGAAATAGACAGTGCCGGGCATATGCCCCATTACGAGCAACCACAGATAGTAAATGAATTGATGTGGGAGTATCTGAAAGCAAACCGGTAATGTCGGAAAAAAGCGAAAGCCGTCCTCATAACCAGGACGGCTTTGCTATTATAAAATTTACATGGTGTCCGGGAAAATTTCCCTGAACATCCATCAGCATTAATTTTTTCTGAAACCTGAAGTCAGCAGTGCTGAACCAGCTTTCGGCTGATAGTAATTGTTCAGATCAACACCAGCTGCATCCACAGTTGGGAATTTGGTATTGGCATCTGCACCAGTACCTTCCTTGTAAGTACCACCGTTTTCTGTGTAGATGTAAGCATTAGGCACAATGGAACCACCGTTTACACGCGGTTGAATGAAGGCATTGCCATTCACGATCTGCGGTGAGGTCATACCCTGGTAGCCATTGATACGGAGAGATACACCACCCACTCTTGCAATGGTATTGTTGGTGATCTGAACAACCGCATTATCGGTTCCTCTTAAGCTCACACCATCTCCCTGGTTATCTCTCAGGAGATTATTATGAATGATGTGGGTAGCGCCATTTTCACCGGAGCCATAAAACTGAATCAGTTCACCCCAGCCGTCATGCACGTAGTTATCATGGACGTTCGTAAATGTGTTACGTCCGCCAATCAGGATACCACCATTATGGCCGGAGTTGTGCTGACCGCCCCAACTGGTCACGGTGTTACCATATATTTCCAGCTTGTCAATAGCGGCAGTCTGAATACCATCTGCACCACCATTGGAAATGTCGTTGTTATAAATTTTAACATTACGCCATTTAATTGGCTGTATGTACTGTTGTCCGGCAGTGAATCCTGATGGAGCACCATAGTAAGGTGTATTGGCAGTTAAATTCCAATACAACGCTGTATGACCTATGTAAAACGCTTCGTTATTGGTACCAGATACGGATACGTCGTGTATCGACAGGTTTTCCATATACGTATTCGGATAGTAGGTAGTGGCGTCGCCTTTTACAGGTTCTGTTTTAGCCCAAATACCGGTACCACCGTTTTGTACGGTAATATTGCTGAGTTCAAAATTATCGGTGTGTGAACTCAAAGCAACATCGAAGTAGGCTTCTTTACCTGCCTGTGTGCTTCCGCTGACAATAAAATCAGCTTTTGATTTTTCGCCGCCGGCTTTCACAAAATGGCAGTTAACGAAACTCAGCGCAGTTGCCCAGGATCCGCCGCTCCAGGCTGGATTACCAATCTTAACAACAGTGCCGGATGCATTCTTTACAATAATAGGTGATCCTGCAGAACCGTTAAGATTGTTGATAACAACTGCAGTAAAAACACCTTTCAGTGCCAGGATATCGCCGGCTTTGTAAATGCTTCCGTCCAAAAGCAATCTCCCGTCTTTGTCTGGTACAATAACGATTTCCTTCGTGTTTACCGGAGGTTTCGCAACGGCGGTAGTTGTATCCGTCGGAGTTGTTGGTTTAAGTGCGTCAATTTGTGCTTTGTTACAGCTCTCAGTTGTAAAAATAAAAGCCATTCCAAGTGATACGAATGTGTACATAGACAATCGTGAGGTGGTGTTGCGCTTCATGGTTTTTCAGATAATTATATGGTTTCAATAAAAGTTCACAGCTACCCGGTGGGTAATTGCAATTGATTTTCTCTGATATGGATTCGGTTATTCCAAAAGAATAATGGCTTTGATTTTAACTATCTCCGGAAATAATTAAACAATGCGATTATTATTTATGGCTGCGAATATCCAGAATTTTGGATATAAAACAGCAGCATAACGGTCGCCCGAATCGAATTATTATCGACTCAAATTGTCCAGAAGAATGTTAGAAACATTTAGAGAAATAAAATCTATCCCACGCCATTACTTAAAATAGAATAACTGAACCCATCACCCACTTGCAGGGCTTGAAATGCAGGCCAATCAATCATATTACTATTAAATATAAGCTATTTAAAATAATAATATGTAACTTTTTTTGAACTTTTTTTAAAAAAATCTGAAAAACTTTTCCACATTTAAAAAAATCGGTGACTTACAATAGAAACAGGTAAAATCAAAAGATGTTCGCATAAAAGCAACAGCCGTTTCAAAAATTTGAAACGGCTGTTATTATATTGTTGACATCGGGTTTTGACTATAAACCAAATGCAGCTTTTACTTTATCAACGTAGTCCAGTTTTTCCCAGGTAAACAGCTCTACTTCCACACTCTTTTCGTGTTTCTTGCCTTTGTTGAATACCTTGGTTACTGTTTTAGGTTCGCGGCCCATATGACCGTAAGCAGCGGTTTCGCTGTAGATAGGATTGCGCAGTTTCAGTCTTTGCTCGATAGCGTAAGGACGCAGGTCAAAGATTTCCTCTATTTTCTTTGCAATTTCACCATCGTTCAGCTTCACTTTTGCAGAACCGCTGGTGTTTACATAAATACCACATGGTTTCGCTACGCCGATGGCATAAGATACCTGTACCAGTATTTCATCACACACACCTGCAGCTACCAGATTTTTGGCGATATGACGGGTAGCATAAGCTGCGGAACGATCCACTTTGGAAGGATCTTTACCAGAGAAAGCACCACCACCGTGAGCACCTTTACCGCCGTAGGTATCTACGATGATTTTACGGCCGGTTAAGCCGGTATCACCATGAGGACCACCGATGACAAATTTACCGGTTGGGTTGATGTGGTGATTGATATCGAAACCATCAAACAACTTTTGCAGTGCTGGTTTCAGTTGTTTTTTTACACGCGGGATCAGGATATTGATCATATCTTCCTTGATCTTCGCCAGCATTTTTTCATCTTCATCAAAATCATCATGCTGGGTAGAAATCACGATCGTGTCAATTCTTACCGGTTTATTATCATCTGAATATTCAATAGTCACCTGGGATTTAGCATCCGGACGCAGGTACTTGATTTCATTATTTTCACGACGGAGTACTGCCAGTTCCAGCAACAGTTTATGCGCCAGATCCAACGCCAGTGGCATGTAGTTATCTGTTTCGCGGGTAGCATAACCGAACATCATACCCTGATCACCAGCGCCTTGTTCTTCCGGTGATT
>NZ_DATCVJ010000540.1:0-9865 GCF_036566945.1 Chitinophaga sp.
AGCGTAAAGGATGCTCGCGGGTATTGAACTGCAGTCCGAGCAGGAGCCCATTTGAAGAATAGCGGCTGGTATCAAACCCGTTTTGAAGGCTATACCGTTGATGTGGGGTACTATGTAAGGTTTCCAGTTTCTCATCATCGATCTTTCCGCGTATATTAAATGTGATGCCTACACCCACATATAAATTTTCTCCAACTTTGGTATACACCTGCTCAGACAAGCGGATATAATTAAATTTGATGGGGAAAGTACTATCGCTATTGGTGCGGTAATCTTTATTACCTGTACCAATCCCATAATCTTCGATGAGAAATTTTGAAAATTGCCAGTTGCCCTGCAGGTTCCATTTATCAGCAGCTCTGAAGATATTATGACGGGCCTGTAAAGTGATAATCCCTTTGGAGGTCAACAGCCCTTCCAACCCAAAAAACGAAAGATTAGTATTTCCAGGATTACCTAATTGTTTAACCCCGGATATTTTTGCACCAATTACAAAGCCTAAACTCGGGTTATAGCCTACAGAAGGGAGAATAGCTGCCTTTTTTTCTTCTACAACTTTGGCGGAATCTACTTTTTTATGAAGGATACGCCGGGCGAAATCGCTCAGATCCTCTTCCGGCACATGACGATTGCCGGGTGTCTGTGCTTTGGTAATAACAGGAGCAGACAGGAAACAGGTAACGATGTAAACAACGATCAATAGACTACGGCATATTGGATTTGCTATTCTTTGAATTGACATAAAGATGCTTACAAAAATGAAAGATCTGTTTATACATGATGGTTTACAGACCAAGGCGCTTTGACTTGCATATAAATATGTACTTCCTGTAAACGAGGTACAAAATCCTGTGAGGCTAATTTGCAGAACTCAGGCGGTTATGGTAACGGAGCTAAAACACGAATTCCGAAACTTAACTGTACAACACTTCACAGGTAAAATAGTTTTGCAATATTAAAAATACTTGTCGCGATTAAAGCGCCGGGCGAAACAACTGCATCAGTATAAGTGGGAGAAAGCGCAGGGAATCTCCCATCCTTGCTTTGTTCGAATTTTAATAATTGCGCTTCCCAATTCATGACTTGCTACTTTAGGGAACTCTCATTTTCCTGATTTTACCTCCCAGGTCATCATAATAATCTGATTCGGCAATATACAGGTAGTTGTTCTTTTTCTTTACCAGGGTAATATAATTAAATGAAGCCTGAACACCGATTCCATCCTTTGAAAGATGGGGGATATTCATCGGAGCGGTATTTATTTGTCCGGCAATCAGGGAATCTTTTCCTGTAGCCAGTGGCGTTCTTTCGATGATACATTTATCAAGTCTGGGTTTATATACAATGCTGTCTTCTTCTCCGAGTGCAAAGTTGGGGAAATCCCTGTCGTTATAGTCGTAACTGGGTGCTTCTTTTCCGGTTATTAAATTGAATTTCTCTAATCCGTAAATGCTACACCAATAAAGATATTGTTCATCTTGTGAAATATCAAAGCTTCTGACTTCTCCCTGCGTTATGAATAAGTTGTATCTCTTCGACAAAAAGTAATTACTATCCAGACGGCACTGAAGCGTATTGTATTCGTGGACGGGGGTGCTGTAGCCGTTACACATAAGATACAGATGATTGTTTTTGATATTCACATCGAATATAGCACCCATCCTGCTGGTTGTATCATGCCTTACCTCAACTAATTTTCCGTATTTGTCATAAATGGAATCAACAAATGAGAACACCACTGTTGATACATTCCCGGAGGGATCGATCTTTCTTAATTTTTTATTATAGCTATCATTTACATACAAGCTACCATCGGCATGAACGGCCATCCTGGTAGGAAGGTTAAACAATGCAGAGGCTCCGGGGCCATCTCTGAGACCAGCTTCCTCTCCTCCTGCCAGCAATGATTTAGTGCTGCCTTTTATCTTATAGATCTTGTTTCCCGCGCTGTAAAAGATCGTTCCGTCGTCGGCTATGGCCAGGCCCAATATATGAGCTTCTACCTCCTTTACTGTAGTAACGTTGTATAAAGCGGTATCCGGGTGGGTTACCACGGGTGGCTCATGGGGATCAACAATTTTACTGCAGGCAGTGGCTAATGACAACAACAGAATTGAAGCAATTAATGATTTTTCCATATTTAAAGTTTGGTTAATAAGATTTCGCAGGATAGAAAATAAACGGGAGGACAGACAGGTATCTTTAATTTGTGCTGTCTTAAATATGTTTGCAGATACGGTTATCGGGAATAAATATAGAGATAATTCTCTGAAAAATGCAATTTTCGGCAGCAGGAGTGCAGCATGTTAAATTTAGTATAGCCGTATACGTTTGGCGGCACGAATCTTGTTCTTATTATAGCAGCAAATGATTGATTCGATTTCCCCCGAAAAACTCGCACCAGAAGACCAAACAATATAACAGTTACAATAATTTCACCAATCCGGGAACGCCTTTTCTTTCTGGCGTTCCCGGATATTTTTTTTGTTTTCATTTTATCTATCTGCTTCTTAGCTATTATTCTTCCGCGGTATTTTTCATTTTCATCAGAAGGGAATAAGCACCTTTAACCACGATTTGTTGGTTAACCAAATTATCGGCATTTGCCGTTATAATTTCAATATAACCATTCTCATGGCTACCTGTCTTGACCGGTAACATTTCGAAAATGTTATTCTCTTTCCTGCAAAAAACAAATTCCTTATTCTCAAAACGTACCACCGCAGCTTCTGGCAGCGACCAGGTACTGTCATTGGCGGCTTCAATATCTCCATTCATATATGTACCTGGTATCAATGATTTATCATATTGTTCAAAATGGCAATGTACCTGTACACTTCTTTCTGAAGAAAGGTCTTGACCGATAAGAATAATCTTGCAATTATACTTTCTCTCAGGATTGGTATTATTATAGGCTTTTACCGTTTGACCAATAGCCAGTTTATTTAAATCCTTTTCAAATACTGTCAGCGCAAGATGAATATCTGTAGGATTTACGATTTCAAATAGCACATCCGATGGATTCACAAACTTACCTACGTTCACATTCACTTTAGATACGAAGCCATTTATAGGAGCATATATATTTACACTTCTTGAAATACTGTTTTCATCAAGTTTAGCAGCATTGATCCCTATTAACTGTAGTTTTTCTGCTACTGATTTGTTCAGGATTCGCACACTTATAAACTCTGCTTCGGTTTGCTCAAATAGTTTATCACTGGTAGCTTTGCTTTGATTAAGTTCTCGTTGACGATTATACTCTTTTTCGAGGTAAGCCAATTTTGCCTTGGAAGTAAGGTAATCCTGTTGTAGCTGAATAAACTGCTGATCTTCCATAACTCCTATTACAGCTCCTTTGCTAATGCGCATACCGGGTAAGAGGTTAGTCGATTTAAGAAACCCACCCAACGGAAAACTAATACTAACCATATTCTGTGGCGGCACATCAATTTGCCCGTTTACTTTAATGACAGCGGATATGCTACGTTTCTCCGGACGCTCTGCCATGATATCAGCATTTTTCAACTGAGCATCTGTCATTTCAATGAGGTTTTCTTTACCGGCTGCTGGCGCTCTTTCCTCTTCTTTAGGTTTGCTGTTACATGCCGCTAGTAAACAGGATGTAGCTATTATGATGATAAACTGTTTCATGAATTGTGTATTTACCTGTTTAATAAAGAATTGGATTCAATGATTGACTGGTTAAGGTTGTTCACGGCATCCAGGTATTCATTCTGAATCGTAAAAGCCTGATTGTTCAGCATCACCCATTCCAGGTAACTGATGTCACCATTCAAATACTGTAGGTTAGCTGTTGCAATGATGGTATCAGCGTTCTTTAACCCGGATAGTTCATAGTATGTAACCGCTTGGATCGCTTTTTTGTATTGTTTTGCTACCTGATCATATTGTAACTGCAACTCCTGTAGTCCTGCCTGATAGTTATTGATAGCCACTTCCTGACCGATCTTCTGAGCATTAATTTTTGCTTTCTGTGCGCCAAAGAAAAGTGGGATACCCACTCCCACCTGTGCAGACTGGAAACGCGTGCTGCCGGAATACTCCTTATTATCAGCTCCCATACCCCGCATGGTCATGTTGTTATAGCCTAACAGCAAATCGGGCAATAATCTGGATTTTTCGAGTTTGTATTTTGAAATACTTGTTTGCTCCTGTTGCTCCAGCAGCTGCAAGTATGGGTGCTTTAAAAGTGCTGAAGTATCATCTGTAGCGGGTGCTGGCATTTTAAGTGGGCTACTATCCGGCTCCAGGTCTGTTGCGCTATTTAGCAATACCTTTAACCTGGCCTGAAGGATGCTATAGTCTTGTTGTAATTGTTCCAGCTGTAATCCAATCTGTCCACGTTGCGTTTCTGCCGTGGTTTTCTCCAGTAGGTTACTTTCCCCGGTTTTGAAACGCAACGTTGCTTTCTCTAAAAAGACAGCGTAAATGCTATCCGTATGATGTAGTAATTCCTTCTTGCTACGCAGGAATAATAGTTGATAATAAACAAATGTAACCTGTCGTCTTAGTTCTGTTTGTCTTACGGCAACATTCAGCATGCCTTCCTTCCATTCTTCATTTAACAGCATTTTCTGCCTGCTATAGATAGTTGGAAATTTTATGGTTTGAGTGATGGCAAATTTATTGTCATTATAAGCGCTGTTGATTTTGCCATATTCGCCCGTTAATACTGTCTGATTTGCATCCCATCCGGCCCCTTTCAATTTGTTCAGATAATCTGCATTTAATTTTTGGTTACGGATAGAAAGATTATTCTTCATGGCAGTATCCAGCGCGGCATTTAATGAAATAGGCTGCTGGGCCTGTGCTTTAGGTGCTGCCAACAGCAGGAATGGCAGTAATAAGAGGGCTGCCCCCGGAAGATGTTTACCGGATTTCATTAAGTGACGTTTTTCAAAGATGATATAAAGCATTGGTAGCACAAACAAAGTAAGAAAGGTGGCTATTATCAGGCCGCCAATAACAACCGTAGCAAGCGGCCGTTGTACTTCCGCACCTGCACCATTGCTCAGTGCCATTGGCAGAAAGCCCAGTGAGGCTACTGATGCCGTTATTAATACTGGGCGAAGACGCACGCTTGTACCCTTCAATACAATTTCCCTGACATCATTCATCCCTTCTTTATGCAGGCGATTAAATTCAGCGATTAATACAATGCCGTTGAGAACAGCTACGCCAAATAAGGCAATAAAGCCAATACCTGCTGATATACTAAAAGGCATACCACGTAGTGCCAACGCCAAAATACCGCCAATGGCCGACAGCGGGATAGCCGAATAAATAAGCAATCCCTGTCTGATGCTGTTGAAGGCAAAGTATAGCATTAATAGAATGAGTAACAGGGAAACAGGTACGGCGATGCTTAAACGTTTCTTTGCCGCTTCCAGATTCTCAAATGCCCCACCGTAGGTTATATAGTATCCGGGAGGTAATTTGATTTTGCCAGATATCTTCTGTTGCAATTCGGCTACAACGGTCTGTACATCACGACCGCGCACGTTGAATCCAACAATAATCCGGCGTTGTGCATCTTCCCGCTGTATCTGATTGGGGCCTTCCTGTATAGTTACATTGGCTACAAGATATAACGGTATTTGGGTTCCCTGTTGAGTTGGAATAAGCAGATTTTGAACATCGGCCACATTCTGTCGCTGTTGGCCGCTCAAACGGACTACCAGATCAAAGCGTTTTTCTCCTTCATATACCAGTCCACTGCTTTGTCCGGCAAAAGCAGTGTTTACAATGCTGTTTATATCATTGATATTAAGGCCATATTGGGCTATAGCATCCCTGTTATACTGTATTACTATCTGCGGCATACCAGTTACAGCCTCCACATATAAATCTGTGGCTCCTTTTACCGTTCCGACCACTGCGCCTAACCGATTAGCAAAGACCGAAAGGCTGTCAAGATCCTCCCCATAAATCTTACAGACCACATCCTGGCGCGCACCGGTCATTAGTTCATTGAAGCGCATCTGTACAGGATATTGGAATCCAAAGGTTACACCGGGGATGGCTTCCAGTTCTTTTGACATTTTTTCTGTTAGTTCATCGAAGGTTTTTGCCGAGGTCCATTCCTTTTTATCTTTAAGAATCACCATCATATCACTGGCATCAATAGGCATGGGATCAGTGGGGATTTCACTACTGCCGGTTTTACCAACTACTTTTTCTACTTCCGGAAATTTCGCCAATAGTATCTTGGCTCCCTGAGAAACAGCAGTGGTAGATGTCTTCAAGCTACTACCGGTTAGCACCCTTGTTTCTACCGCAAAATCGCCTTCCTCCAGCCTTGGGATAAATTCTCCACCTAATAAAGACAGGACAAACAGGGCAATAGCCAGCAGAGCAACAGCAGAACCGATGATCAGTTTGGGGAAATTCAAAACCCGGCTGAGTATGCGCTGATATCGTATTTCCAGCTTTTCCATCATCCTATCGGACCAGGAGAGTTTTGTAGGGATTTTTTTATTTAAAACCAATGCACTCATCATGGGTACATAAGTTAAGGAAAGAAGGAAGGCTCCGAATAGCGCAAAGGCGACAGTTTGCGCCATTGGCTTGAACATCTTCCCCTCCACGCCAGCTAGTGCAAAGATGGGCAGGTAAACAATCAGGATAATCAACTCTCCAAAAACAGCGGCATTACGCATCCTTGCGGATGTCTCCAGCACAAGGTTATCCATTTCCTTTTGTGTAATGGTTGCTTTATTATAATGATGAAGTCTGAACATACAGGCTTCTACAATGATCAGCGTACCGTCAACGATCAGCCCAAAGTCAAGCGCACCAAGGCTCATGAGGTTTCCACTTACGCCGAAGGTGTTCATCATAATAACGGCTACCAGCATAGCCAGCGGTATGACTGATGCCACCAGTAGCCCAGCCCTGAAATTGCCCAGGAAAAGCACCAATACAAAAACCACAATCAGCGCACCTTCCAGCAGGTTCTTTTCAACCGTGCCTATGGCGTTATTTACCATCTTCGTCCTATCAAGAAAAGGATCTACCATTACACCTTCCGGAAGTGTCTTTTGTATCTGATCTATGCGTGTTTTGATATTTTTGATAACCTCGTTACTATTGGCCCCTTTCAGCATCATCACCACCGCACCGGATACTTCCCGTTCACCATTATAGGTCATAGCTCCGTATCGGGTGGCATAGCCCAGGCGAACATCACCAATATCCTTTACCAGCAGCGGAGTGCCATTGGTGGTATTTTTCACAACAATCTTTTTGATATCTTCTTCAGAGCTTACCAGTCCTTCGCTTCTGATGAAAAGTACGGTGGATTCCTTTTCTATATATGCACCACCTGTATTCTGGTTATTGGTTTCGAGTGCTTTAAAAACATCGTTGATAGAAATACCGTAAGATTTCAACTTTGCTGGTTCCACAGCTATTTCATACTGTTTAAGATAGCCACCGAAGCTGCTTACGTCTGCAACCCCCTTGACACCTAGCAGCTGCCGGCGCACTATCTAGTCCTGAATGGTACGGAGTTCCATTGCAGAATATCTGTCCTCATATCCTTTTTTAGGACGAACAGTGTACTGGTAGATTTCGCCCAGTCCCGTTGTCACCGGCGCCAATTTCGGGGTACCAAACCCAGATGGAATCTGGCTTTGTACTTCCTGTAGCCGTTCCGTTACCTGTTGCCGTGCCCAGTATACATCGACATCATCATCAAAGACAATGGTTACTACTGATAATCCGAATCGGGAAAAGCTCCGGATCTTATTGAGGCCGGGTATGTTACTGTTTGCCTGTTCAATAGGAAAAGATATCAGCCGCTCCACATCGGGTGCACCTAACGAAGGGGTAACCGTAATAACCTGTACCTGGTTATCTGTAATATCTGGAACTGCATCTATAGGTAATCTGGTGACCTCATATATACCATAACCAATGAGGCCTAGAATAAATAGACCCACAATCAGTTTGTTCCGGATTGAAAATTCAATGATCTTATTCAGCATATCGAATAATTGGTATACCTGTTCCGCCTATCCTGGCCCTTACAGGTACAAAAAAGTAAAATCACATTGATGATTGCGGGAAACATAGCCCACCGGCGCTATTAGCTTCCAAATCGGAGTATAGAAAAGGGTGTATGTCAGGTATCAGCTCCAATGCAACTTGTAGTTATTGCATAGTAAAGCCTGCCCGACAAAAAATGATCCGGTGAAAATTATGCTGATAAGGTTGGGGGGCCTCTAAAAGAAGTGCTGGAACGAGCTTGCAGCGGCGGCGGAAACTCATGCTTCAGTTGATAGCTTGTTTTTAAAATCGGATAGCAGATAGCTTCCGGTAAACAAACTGTTTCCGGAACAGGAGGTAAAGTTAATAGTGGAAGTGGAAGTGTATGTTGTAGGTTGTCACGAGACTGGGAAGTAAAGCAATGATCAATCAAGTTAAGCGCAAACAGCCCATTCTTTTCGTGATCATCGTCCTGATCATGATGTGAATGTTGTGCTGCAAACAAGTTATGATCGTGGTCATGGAAAACAAGGTTATGTGCAGTAATTACAATTACTGCCAGCACCAACGATATTTTGGTAATCCATGATCGCATGGTGTAAAGATAGTTATTCCAAGAAAACTACAAATACATGCCAGGTATCTTTAATATAAATACCCACCGATAGAATTAAACAATCAGCCTTCTGTGACCTGGCGTTTTCTTATTCCTTGCGAAATCAAGTGGATTAAGAATTATCAGGCATACCTAATTTCCCAAAGATGAATTGTATTTATGCAACAGTATAATATCCTCCTTGCCGTGGCCCCAATTCACTTTCAAAATGTTGTAGCAAGTTCTTAATAACTGCACCAGCACACCATAAATAATTGGAAGCTCACGGAGGGAATAAGGAGTTATTCGGATACGTTGGTTGTCGTCCATAAAGATTCTTTATAGGGTAATAACAATTGTGCAAGTCTAATATACGCGCTGGACATGGGGTTTGATAAAAATAAAAATGGACAAACCAAGAGTAATCTCAATTTGTCCACCTTAGTGCACCGGAGTGTACTTTTCTCGAACCATTTCCAACGGCATGATATTTCTTTTCACCAGCGTCTTCTTCCCCGAATCTGTAATCTGGTTTATAGCGGTGCCTGTGAAAAGAAAGGCAGTTCAAAAAAAAGAATTGCCCATAATAGACCTTAATCCCTGGGTTGCCAGCTGTGTTTTGGTAAAACCAAACTATTGGCTTCTTCATGCCGTCGCATTTAAAGTAAAATGTGCTTTCGCAAAGATCATTTCATCTTAAAGCCTTATCAGTTAGAAGACCACAACCAAACAAGAGGGAGTTATTGTAGTTACTAAGTGTCAAATTAAATGTCGCTTTGCTGCTCTCCAGAAGTTAATTTCTCAATATCGTCCAGATCCTTATGTCTACCTGCAGCTTTTTTGGCCTCAATAAGATTATTCAGGTGCAAAAACCTGATCATCAATCCTTCTTCATTGAAAATCTGGGCTTGAGGATAGGCATCATCAAATTCAACACCTTTGAGTTTTGTGATTATATCAATACTTACCGGTGGCCGCCCATAGGAAAAAACATCCACGGTGTCAACATCCAGGAATTTTGCTTCAGTCATATCAAAGATGGGCAAACCGAACTCCTGAAATGCGCGTGTTAGTCTCAAATAGTTTTCTTTTGTTCTGTTCACCCATATATCCATATCCCCGGTTACTCTTCGGTAACCATGAAGGATCACAGCATAACCTCCAACGAGAATGTACTCCACATCATGATTATTCATTGCCTGAATAAATTCTCTGAAATCATCATTAAAAATAGTACCCATTTACTTATTAAGTTTT